>WFQV01000247.1 GCA_015486905.1 Melioribacteraceae bacterium
GAAGCTTGGTGACCAAAAACGAAGAAAAGTTCTCAGAGAAATTTTCATGAATGTTTCTTATTGTTCTGAGTTGATATTTTGAAATCCTATTTGGAAGCCTAAAATCAAAAGGGACGGCTTCCTTATCGTGCCTTTCAATAGCTTCGGTTACTTCACCGTTTTTAATATTGTTAAGCAGGCTGTCTATTTCCTGCTGTGAAAGTAATTCTGCCATTTTTAGTCTATGATATATTTGCTGAAATAAACATTTTTTAATTTGATATTTGGCATTAATTCTTTGATGTCAAAACCGATTTGCTTTTTGAGTGAATCTCTATAAGATGGGTCGGAAAGCTGTTGAAGATGTTTACTCGAAAGGACGGAAATAATGTGGTCCTTTACCATTACATCTTTAGATTTCATTTCGTTTACCTGCTCGGATGAACCCACGTCAAAAGCAATGGAGACCATTAACAAAGAAGAGCCGTTGCTACCTGCGGGGTTAACAACAATATCGTTTAAGGGATAGAGAAAATGTTTATCGTTAGCAGGAGATTTTTTTTCGGGATTTTTCTTTGCCACTTCTTCAACCAATTCAACTTTATTTGCCAAGTTTATTTTGGTATTTTTATCTGCATATTTGCTCATTAAAAGATTTGCAGTAATAAAATAAACGGCAATCAGTTGAATGACGTAAAGAGAAAGCCCGCCGATAATAGATTTACCCTTGCCTTTTTTTGCCTTTTTCTCTTTCTTGTCTTTTTCCCCTTCTTCAAATTTTGTCTTTTCATTATCTGCCATCTGTACCTCTAAATATTCTTATTTAACTAAAAGTAATTTACAATTGATATGCCAAAACAAATATTGGGAAAAAAGCAGAAATGCTAATAAAACGGGCTATTAGAATGGCTAATAATAAACATATGGACAATATGAATTAAGCCGGCTCATTTAAGAGCCGGTGCTTTAATTCAAAGGGATTTTATCTTATGAGATTAGTTATCTCTTGCAACAGTTGGTCCGAAACCGTAATTACCCTTGCCGATGCTTGAAATCCTCTCTGTGAAACAATCATCTTGGTGAACTCTTCGGAAAGATCAACATTCGATTGTTCCAGGACACCGGACTGAATACTTGTACCGCTTGATTCTCCGGGAGCGGCAATTATAGGTTCGCCGGAATTAGACGAAACTGTGAATTTGTTCTGTCCCGCACTGTTCAAACCGTTTAAGTTCGGAAAATTCGCAAGCATTATTTGAGCTAATTTTTTGGATTGCCCATTTGAGAAAACTCCGATGATGTAGCCGTTTTGGTCAATACTGAAATTAGTCATCGAAGCGGCAGCAGAACCGTTCTGTGTCAAAGCGGAAATAACTGCATTTGAGGATGTCTGTGTAATTCCGTTAAATCCCGAACCGAAGTCAATCTCAATGTTAGCCGCCGAAGCTCCGCCTGCCGGTGTAA
This sequence comes from Melioribacteraceae bacterium, assembly GCA_015486905.1. Taxonomy (GTDB): domain Bacteria; phylum Bacteroidota; class Ignavibacteria; order Ignavibacteriales; family Melioribacteraceae; genus WFQV01. The sequence continues at coordinate 1,444 of WFQV01000247.1, forward strand.
ATGTAAGAACCGAAGGATTAGGTGAAATAGCATTTATTGAGCCGTCTGCATTGAACGAAACGGTACCTTTATTTCCGGTAAGAGAACCGCTTGCTTCCGGAACTGCCGCAGTCCAATCCCAGTTGTTGTTAGAAACTTTGGTGAATTTAACGGTCAAAGTATGTGAATTTCCCAAAGAATCGTAAATGGTTAAGCTTCCGTTTACAATTGTAGGTTCTCTGTTGTCGTCCACAGAAGAACTTATTGCAGTGGGATTATCCGTCTGTTTTACATTTGTTAAATCAAAGTTAAAATTAAGACCGTGTTTTGAATCTTGTATTTTGATTTTATCCGGCGTAGCGCCGCCGACTGTCGAGAGAGCACCGGTAGTAGGATCGAATTTAAGCTCTTGCGCGGAAGATGAACTGACTATCACATTACCGTCTTTGTCGTCCACTTCGTAAGTCATATCCCACGTGTCGGTCGATTTCTTTTCGTATGTGATTTTCATCGTGTAAGCATTACCGTATTCATCATAAACCTTATTGGAATCCGTGACTTTATCTCCGGTTTGTAGCGAAGAGTTTAAATTGCCGCTGTCAACGTAATTTTCCGAGCGGGTTATTGATGCGGTTGAATCGAGATTGCCGCCCCAGACAATCTTTGTGGTTGCAACGGCAGGTAACCTTAGATTCGGGTCAAGGATAATGTCCTCTAAATTTGTGCCGGGAGGAATTACACCGTCTTTGGTTGCCATTTTCCCCTGCACTACCGAGCCGTCCGATGGATTAACTAATCTTCCGTTTGCGTCAATTGTGAATGCGCCTGCACGTGAAAATGAAACCTCTCCGTTGTTTTTCAGGATGAACATTCCGCGTCCCTGTAAAGCTAAGTCCGTTGTTATTCCCGTTCTTTCGAACGTACCCTGATTCCAGTTCCTATCGATTGAGTTAATTTTCATTCCCAAACCTATTTGGAAATCATTTGTTCCACCGGTGGTAGAAGTGGGACTAATACCGGAACGAATAAATTGGTTGAAAGTGTCGCTAAAAGTAATACGCGAACCTTTGAAACCGATGGTGTTTACATTGGCGATGTTATTACCAATTAAGTCCATCATCGCTTGATGATTCCTTAAGCCGGATACGCCGGCAATAAGTGAATTAAGAAGTGCCATTTTAACCTCCTTCTTTTAGCGATTAGGCATCTGTCGGTCAGCCTAATCTTGGAGCGCCCTTAAGAGGTCCCGCTCCGTTGGTTGTTGAATTAATTTTATTTTAAAATTACACTGTCAATGTTCGTAAATACTTCTTCGTTGTCTCCTACCGGTAAAGCAGTTACAACGGTTTTGTTGGGAATATTAACAATGAACGCTTTGTTATTGAACATAATCAAAGAATCTTTTGACCCTTTCCTTTCGGCTTGGTTAACCGCATCATTTAACTCTACAATATCTTCACTTGTTAAATCAATTGAACGATCTTCCAAGCGCTTCATAGCGTGATTCGAGAATTTGACTTTGTTAAGTTCGTTTTGCAGAATATTGTCAAAATCTTTTTTTACTTCTCTAATTCCAATCTGTCCAGGTCGGATTTCCTTATTGATTATCGGGACAAAAGGAACATTTACGCCATTAACCATTGCCATTGCTGTCTCCTCCTTGAGGTTGAATTATTTCAAGCACATCGGAAACGTCGTATTCGGAACCGTTAATTAATATTTTCGTTCCGTTCTGTGTAAACTTGATGCCGGTAATTTGTCCGATTAAAAATTCTTGTGCTTTCATATCGTTTCCACTTAAATCCTTAGCATTAATTTCAATTTTGTACTCACCTTTCTGAACTTTCTCACCGTTATTATCGGTGAAATCCCACGAAAGTTTATGGTCGCCTTGCATTAATTCCGGACAGGTAATAGTCTTAACAAGATTATTATCCTTATCGTAAATTTTAATTGTAGCTTCCTTAGCATTCGCAGGCAGATTATAGCCAAAGGAAATAGAATCCTGCCCGGTGTAATTAATACTGCTCAAATTCATCTTGGCTTCTTTACCAATTAAATTTGCAGTCATAGTGTTATTTACCGATTGAATCAGCATATAGTTGGCGTCAACGCTTTGTTTGACGTAATCATTAAGATTGTGCAGTTGTTCCAGAGATGAGAACTGCGCAAGTTGTGATGCGAACTTTGTTCCATCCATTGGATTTAACGGATCTTGATATTTTAGTTGCGTAATCATCAGCTTCAAGAAATCGTCTTTCCCCATTATACTTTTGGAATTAAATAATCCGCTTTGGGAAGTTGTTTTTGTTGATTGTGCTAAATTACTTACTGAACTTGTCATTTTTTTACCTCAAGCAATGAAATCGTATTGGTTGTAACCTAAATTTTTAAATCTGTATTGTTCAACTTCGCCAATTTCTTCATCGGCGGAATTGTTTTTGACTATTACTCTCCGCTTACTTTTTTTGTGAGAATATTCTTCTTTACGACTGTGAGAATAGTTTATATTAAAATTATTTAATGCCAGTCCTTGCTGTGCAAGATTTTCGCGCAAGACTTGCAAATTAGCTTGAATTAATTGTTTTACATTTTCGTTTTGAACTTCCACGTGAGCGCTTATCGCATTCTTAACAACTTCAACATTTATTTTGATTTCGCCCAATTCACGAGGGTGCAATTTTAGAACTGCCGTGTGTTTATCCCCTTTAATAATGAATTTACTTATTTCTGAAATTGTGCTGCTAAAATCAATATTCTTGAAAAAACCGTCTTTTAATTCGTTTGCCAAATTTTGATGCTGAACGGGTTGGGTTTGTTTTAGTCCGTTATTTAACGAATTAAAATTAACGGCATTATTGGAAGCAAAATGATTTGAAAACTTCGGTGCTGCTTTGGGAACATGTGTTTTAATTTCCGCCGTTGATGTTTCATTTTCAAATTTAACAAATTCTTTATGGGAGTTATCCGGCTTTTTAGTATCTGTGTTCTGATGATGAATTTCTTCCGTAACCACATTTTTATTTAACTGCGGTTTGGTTGTAACTTGTTTATGTTTACTTCCTTCGGTTTGGTCTGTTATTTTTTGTTGAGGCGGCGTAACTTCTTTCTTTGCTTCAAGTTTCTTTTCTTTAATTTTTTTAATGCTGTGGTTTTGAAAAAGAAATGTATTTGCTTCTTTCACCGGAGTAATGCTGATTTTGTAAATTATTTTTTGAGGCTGTTCATTTGGGACGGCTTCTTTTATAGTATTTAAATTTTGTACATTTTTAAAAGCATCTATTAGATTATCCTTAGTCGGTTTTGCTTTTACAACATTTATTTGTCTATTATCAATAGGCATTTGTTTGAAATCCGTTTTCTCATTTGCTTTAGTCTCCGGTTCGGACTTTACAGTAAGCTCTTTTGCCGGCAAATCCGCTCTTTGATTTACGTTTATTTTAACTTTAGCATTAGGCATCTCTGTTTTAATCGCCTTTGATTTCGTTAGCCCAGCATTTTTCCGATTACTTACCTTAACGTTTTCTTTATTCGTGAAATCAATTAATTCGGGTCCCTCTTCTATTTTTACTAAATCAGGGACTTTTACTTTCGTCTCCGATTCGGATTTTACGGCAATCTCTTTTATTGGAGAATCCGTTTCACCATTTTCGTTTATTTTGACTTTTGTGTTCTGCTTTTTAACATTTAACGGTTCTGTTTTAACCGTCTTTGCTTTTGTTAGTGTAGAGCTTTTCGGATTACTTAATTCGCCGATTTCCTTATTTTGAAAATCAATTAAATCTGCATTTTGATGCGTTTTCCCCCCACTCTGAAGTTTGCCTTTAACGTTGTCTGTTTTTTTTAATATTTTTTCACTCTTCGCTTTTAAATCGGGGTGTTTTGTGACTTTAAGTTCTTTTGCCGGAATAATTTCTTCCTCGTGAATTTTTTCCCCGATTTTTACCGTTAAATCATTTTTCTTGCTTTTGTTTATTTCGTGAGAGTTATCAGTAACATTAACGTCTGTTTTTATTTCCGTTTTTAGTTTGGGGACTTTTTCCTTTTGTTCGGTTTTGTTTAACGCGGGTAAATCCGTAACAGTCACTTGACCTTTGGGAACTTCGGCACCGGCACGCTCTTGTGATATTTTGAACTTTACAACCTCCTTTTCGGTTTTGTCCGGAACGGTACTTTCATGCACTTTTTTATTTGGCGTTAAAGCCTCCTTAAGTTGTCCCTTGGTTAAAATTTCCTTATCAAGTCCGGTTGCCCCAAAATTTTCTAATACATTTTTTACCTTTGTGTTATTAACCGTTTTAGCTTCTTTTGCTACTGATTTACCCGAAGGGGGCTCAACATCCTCCGGTTCAATTGTAATTAAAAACTCTTGCTCGGAAGAAGGAGATTGAATTTTCATTTCAGACGGGAATTTATTCAATGCTTTTGCAGCATAACCGGCGTTTTGGGAAACTTTATCCTTATCCGAAACAAGTTCTAACTTAATTGTATCTTTGCCTTCAATGGGCGTTAATTTAATTTCTTTAGGATTGAGAATACCCGAGAAAAATTGGCTCAGAATTTCTCCCTCAACCAAAATTTTCTTTTCTTTTTTGCTGTCTAAAATTTTCGGATTGGACTCAAGTATGTTCTTCAAATTCTCCAAAAAGTTTTTAAGTTCAAAGCCCTTTTGACTTTTCGAAGAAGAATCTTTAAGCACTTCGTCGAAAATTTTAACAATCGAGTTTTCGTCCAAAGGAATTTGTTCGCCATCTTCCAAAGCAACAATGTCGTGAAATGCAAATTTCCCATGAACGGATTTGGGAATTAAATCCGAGGAGACGGAAATGTTCATTAAGTTAAGATTAAAAGAATTTTTTTCCATTTTAGAATCTCATTATTTTCGCTACTTGTTGAGGCTTTAAAGCATTTAACACTACCGCCGCTTTTTTCTTGTTCATCTTTGCAAGTATTTTCTTGGCATTATTATCGGAGTAAGTCAGCAAAACTTGAGCGGCTTTGTTTGGTGACATTGATTCAAGCAGTTTTGCCGTTAGCATTATTTCACTCTCATTAGCTTTCGCTGCCTTTTTGACAGTCGCTCGAGATTTGTTCTTCTTCCTCGATAAAGCATTAATATATTTTTGAAGAATTTCCATCTGCGAACGAATCTTGCTCAAACTATCTAACAGCGCCGAATCCTGCAATGCAATATGTCTGACCGTATCCACAACTACTTTGGGTTTCATTTTTTTGACTGCCTTAGTTATTTCGGGCTGAATTTTTTTTAACAAATATGCTTTAATACTGTCTTTGCTAATCCTTTTTACTTTCGGTACTTTGATTATCGTTTTTACTCCTATTGGTGTGAAATCGAAAGTAAAAATATTTCTGTACATTCCGTTCAAATAGACGATTACAACCGTAACAACAATGAACGCACCTAAATAAGCCGGTAAATTGGAAAATGTATTTTTCATTATTTTCTCCTAACAAAACTTTGTACGGCAAAATCATTCATTGCTTTTTGATCTTTTCTGTTCTCTTCGGTTAAATAATTTTCGAGGTATTTTTCTTTTAATTTTTCAATTATTCTTTTCTCTTTGTTAAGCTCAACTATTTTGGAAATCAATTTATCTCTTCTATTCAAATAAGTCTGTAATTTTTCCTTTTCCCGCTTTTCTTTTCTCATTAAAAAATTGTGGTAATTTTTCAAACTTTGCAAATCCGAACTTCTGATTTTTTTCGATGTGTTTTTCTCCAAAAGATGAACGGCTTCGTCTCTTATTTTTTTAATCAATCTTTTCTTATCTTCTATTTTTTGATTCAACTTCCTCAATTCCTTATCTTTCTCGTCAATTAATATCTCCTTAACCGCAATAACGGAATCATATCTAAATTTAAACTTCACTTACTTCACCCTAATGGTTTTTCAATAATTGAGTTCAATTTTTTAACCGTTGTTTCAAAGTCGTCGGATTCGTACATATCCTGAGTCATAAATTTTTTAAGCTGACTAATTTTATTCAATGCGTGGTCTATTGCGGGATTGCTTCCCTTGACGTAAGCACCTATGTTTATTAAATCTTCCGCTTCTTTGAAAGTAGCTAATATTGAATTAAACTCACGAGCTCTAAGTCGTTGATCATCGGAAACAATATCCGGCATTACTCTGCTAACGCTTTGCAAAGGGTCTATTGCAGGGTACTGCCCCATATTGGCAATTTTTCTGGAAAGGACAATGTGCCCGTCAAGTATTGAGCGAACCGCATCGGCAATCGGTTCGGTCATATCGTCGCCATCAACAAGCACCGAATAAAATCCGGTAATGGAACCTATTTTCCCCTTCCCCGCTCTTTCCAATAATTTGGGAAGAAGACTAAAAACCGAAGGCGTGTAACCTTTGGTTGTAGGGGGCTCGCCTACCATTAAGCCTATTTCGCGTTGTGCCATTGCAAAGCGTGTGACGGAATCCATCATTAACACTACATCCAAACCTTTGTCTCTAAAATATTCCGCTATTGTAGTACCGATATAAGCGCCTTTAATCCTTTGAAGTGCGGACTTATCGCTGGTAGCCACTACAACGACAGAACGTTTTAATCCTTCTTCACCCAAATCTTTTTCAATAAATTCTCTCACCTCGCGACCGCGCTCACCTATTAAAGTAATTATATTAATATCTGCATTCGTGTTGCGAGCAATCATACCCATCATCACGCTTTTACCCACTCCCGAACCGGCGAATATTCCCGCTCTCTGTCCCTTACCGATTGTCAATAAAGCGTCAATCGTTCTTATTCCCGTTTGAAGAGGTTCGGAAATTCTTTCCCTTTCCAGCGGGTTCGGCGGCTCGTGGTAAATACTCCTAAAAGTCTCGGCTTCTATTTCACCTTTCCCGTCAATTGGTCGTCCCAAGCCGTCGATTATTCTGCCGAGGAGATTTTCGCCAACCGGAATGAAAAAGTTTTTCCCTGTTGCTCTTATTTCGGAGTTCGGTGAAATATTACGCACCTCCCCCAAAGCCACCGAAAGCACTTTTCCTTCTTTAAATCCCACTACTTCGGTCTTGCAAATTTCCGTACCGTCTCTGTCGTAAATGGTGCAAACCTCACCCAATTCTACGCTTGGTCCATTCGATTCGATAATCAAACCAATCACATCGGTAACCTTGCCGTGAGTTTTGATTGTTTCAATCATCGGTAAATGGGAAATCCATTCATCAATATAAGGTAAAGTAACTTGCATTAAATTCCCGAATAATATTTCTCAAAATCTTTAACTATCTCTTCCAGTTGTGCATCGAAGCGTGTACTTACATTTCCTATTTCGCTTTCCACTACACATTCTCCGGGTTGTAAACGTTCATCGGATTCAATATTTACACGCCTAAATGTGTCTTGGTTTTCTTCTTTTATTAAATCTTTTACGAATTCAAACTCTTGCTGACTTACTTTTACCGTAAGTTGAACCGCACCTGAAAGTTTCTTAAATGCCTTTTTAATACTCTCCTCGATAATAGATTTATTTTCTACTTCGCGTAAAATTATTTTTTCGGAAATACTCACGGAGAGCATAAAAACTTTTTTCGACAAGGATTTTTCCACCTCACTTAGGCTCTTGTCAATATTTGTTAGGATGTTTTGAACGTTGCTTTGAATTTTTTCAATCTCGGTTTGATAATTGTTTTTTGTTTCTTCTTTTCCGTCGGCAAACCCTTTAGCATAACCTTCCTCAAAAGATTTTTGAATTTTCTTCTCAATCAATTCTTCCGGTGAAGGAATTTTAAAATTCTTTTGTTTGTAATCTTCAAAAAGCTGAACATTAACTTTAGTTTTACTATTTACCTTTAAAACATTAGACATAAACCTCACCTTTGCTGCCGCGGATATTCAATGATATTTCACCGTCATCTTCTAATTGTTTTGCTCTGTCAACAATTCTTGCTTGTGCTTTTTCAACTTCTTTTAATTTAACCATTCCCATGTATTGAAGCTCTTCTCTCAAAAGGTTTGCCGCTCTTTCGGACATATTGTTGAATATTTTATCTTTTAATTTTTCATCGGCAACTTTCATAGAGAGTAATAAGTCTTTACGATCTATTTCGCGTAAAATAATTTGCAAATCTTTGTCGTTAACTTTAATAAGGTCGTCGAACATAAACATTAGTCTTTTAACTTCCGCTGCAATTCCCTCGTCCATCTCCTCCAATTTTTCGATAGTTTCTTTATTATCCGAGACTGACATTCTGTTCAAAATTTGTGCGAGGTTTTTAGGTCCGCCAATTTTTTCTACGGACTGGCTCATAGTATTACCGGCAATTTCGTCAACTACTTTTTCCACTTGTTGAAGGGTTTGCGGAGAAACTTTACCCAAAGTAGCAATTCTGTAAGCCACTTCAATTCTCAGTGCTTCCGGAAGTTCGGCAAGTGCGTTTGCGGTCTGTTCCGGGTTCAAATGACACAAAATAAGTGCAATCGTTTGGGGATGTTCTTTTACAAGGAAATTAACCAATTGTGAAGCATCAACATTTTTAAGCACATCAAAACCGCTAAGAGTTGTTAAATTCTTAACCTTCTCAATTATTTCCATTGCTTTTTCCACGCCGAAGGATTTTTCCAAGACGGCGCGGGCGTAATCCAATCCCCCTTCAAGGACATATTCCCGAGCAGTTACCATATTGTAAAATTCTTCTAACACAATATCTACTTTATTTGCAGAAGCGTTACGAACTTTGGAAATTTCAGTTGAAATCATTTCAACTTCCGCAGTATCCAAATGTTTAAATACTTCGGCGGCGACTTCCACATCCAAAGCAATCAATAAAATTGCTGCTTTCTGAACCCCGTTAAATCCGCTGTTCGGAATAGCTTCCTTTTCTTTTTGCTGCAATGCTTCTGTCGGATTAGTATTCATTTTCGTGTAACCAAGAATTTATTAGTTTTGCGGCATCTATCGGGTTTTGAGCTACATAATTGGCAATTTTTTCGTGTTGATATTTTTTCATTGCGGCTTCATCCGTTATTTCATCTTCGAGGTCATTCATAGGTAAAACTTTCTTCTTTTTTGTCTGGGCTATTTGAGAGAGTTCTTGTTGAATATTTTGCAGTTCGGGAATCGGTGCTCCACTTGCTCCGGCTAAAGCGGGGGGTGCTCCTTGTTTGACTTCTCCCGATAAAACTTTTTCCGTGTTAACTTTTTTAAGTAACCCTTTAAGAATAAAGAGTGAGGCGATAATTGCAAAAATTATCATTCCCATGTTAACTAATTTGTCCATATTGTTTGAGTCGAAAAATCCCGGCTGGGGTAGTTTGTCAATTTGCTCATCCCGGTGTAATTGCGGTTCGAATACAATATTCTCCAGCGTAAATTGATCACCCCGATTAACTTCGAAACCAACGGCATTTTTGATTATTCCTTCCAATTTTTGCAATTCTTCCTGTGAGCGGGGTTTGTAAACATAAGAAACATTTTTACCTTTTTTTACTTTTACTTTTTTTTCATTAATTACTGCGGCTACCGAAAGTTTTGTGATATTTCCCGCTCCTTCAATTACTTTCTCCATAGTTTTACTAACTTCGTAATTTACCGTTGAATTCTGCGTAATGTTAGCGGTGGAATCCGAAACATTCTTGCCAATGTTTTGAGTCTTTGTCGTTTGTTCACTAATGGCAATTTGAGATTCCGGGTCAACTAATTGCATTGTTTTTTCAACTTGATTAAAATCTAAATCGGTATTTATTTGAACAATTGCGTTTCCCGGACCCAACACATTGTCCAGTATGCTTTGCGCTTTTTTACGGAGATATTTTTCAACGGATTTCTTCAACTCATACTGTGAAGAAGATGCAAAAGTAAAAGAGTTTTCCTCTCTCTTCCGGCTTAATAGTTCGCCTTTGGTATCGATGATAGTAACGTTTTTAGGCAAAAGATTCTCCACACTTCCGGCAACCAATTTTTGAATTGCCAATATATTTTCTGCAGAGAGGTGAACACCCCCGCGTTCTTTGATTACAACCGATGCGGTGGGTTTAACTTCATCTTCCTTAAAAATTGCCTTTTTAGGAAATACAATATGCACCCTTGCGGCTTCAATTCCGTCCTGCTCCATTATTGTTCGGCACAGCTCCCCTTCCAATGCCCTTCTGTAATTTAACTTTTGCATAAATTCGGACATACCGATTGTGCTTTTATCGAATATCTCGTAACCTACAATCCCTGAATTGGGTATTCCCTTTGCTGCAAAATTCAAGCGGAGTGAGTAAACATTATTTTGAGGGACTTTAATTGTAGTACCGCCTGCTTCCAACTTGTAAGGGATCTTTTTTGCTTTCAAATCCTGCACTACTTTATTGGCGTCGGCAGGGTTCAAATTAGTGTAAAGTGTGGAAAAGCTGGGTGTATCCAAGAGGGAGAAGAGTACAATCAAAAGGATTACGGAAGTAATTGTAACTCCCCCTATCAATATTTTTTGAACCGAGGAGAGTTTGCTATAAACCTTCGTTAATTCGGAAACAAAATTCTCTTTCATGGATTATATCTGCATTTTTGTTAATTCTTTGTAAGTTTCAATTGCTTTGTTTCTAATTTCAACCAAGAGTTCAAGGTTGGTCTTTGCTTTTTCACCGGCAATCATTACCTCGTGAATTGGTACGCCTTTACCTAACACAAAATCTTGGGTTAGCTCCTGCGCTTTTTTCTCCGAAGCACTGACGTTTTCCACAAATGAGCCGAGTACTTCTTTGAAGCCGGTTGACTTTTTACTTTGTGTTTCTTTAATAAAACTTGAACTAATCGAATTAATTGCACCTATTTTCATTTTATCCTCTTAAATCAATGTTATTTCCAATTGCCACGCCGCCAAATTTCCCGCTTTTATTGTAGAAATGGTAGCTAATTACCTTTTCCTTTTCTGCGGGGTACATTTCGGCAAAAAATTTTTTTTCTTTCCGATTAATATCCAGTTCGCTAACTTTCACTTTTTTAGCCTTGGAAAGCGATTGAGCATTTTTAACGGAACGAATTCCGTAATTACCAACCGGGTTTGTCGTGATTTTCATTTTTAAATATCCAAAGAATTTTTAATAATGGTTTTTGAAGATTTCAATGCGGTTAAGTTAGCTTCGTAAGAACGTGTTGCATTAATCATATCGACCATTTCATTGATAATGTTAACGTTTGGTAATTGCACATATCCGTTTTCATCCGCGTCCGGGTGATTGGGCATAAACACATATTCACCCTTAGATTTGTCTTCCATTACTTGAAAATTTGCGTTCACTTTTTCACCTCCGCTAATTTCTTCTTCTTCACCTTTAAAGTGACCGGGTTCGGTGGTTCTTAGTTGAATCGAGTTGGTAAAACCAAAGTTATTTTGGAAATCGTTTTCGGTAATAGCGCCCACACGCAGGAATTTACGATGATACGGTTGACCGTTCTTGGTGTTGGTAGTTTCGGAATTTGCAATATTTTCGGAGATTAATTTAATTTTAATCCGTTGTAAATTTAGCCCCTGAGCGCTGATGTTAAAAGCCGCAAAATTACTATCACCTATTTTCATTAGTAATTACCTCCTTTAATAACAAATTGTAATTTTTTGAAGACATTATTAACTTGTTTGGAGGCGAATTCGAAATTAAGGGTATTTTTAGCTAATTCAGCCATTTCGTTTTCAATATTAATTTCGCCATTGTCCACATCATATTCATTGCCATTTTGCAGTTGGAAAATATTTTGAATATCGGATTGTACCGGTTTGGCAATATGATTCGGTTCGGTTGTTTTTAAAGTCCCAATTTCTTCTTTTTCGAGATATTCGCTAAAATTCAGAGATTTTTTCCTGTAGTTCACTGAATCTCTGTTAGCAATATTTTCGCTAATTATTTTATTCTTTTCAACTAAGAAATCGAGATAAGTTTTTAGAAGTTTTACTTGTCCAACACTCATATTGAATCCTTTTTTATTGATTCCCGTTCAATATTAGTGCCAGTTAAAAAGTAAGATTAAGTCAATTATTTGAAGATTTGCTTCCCTCTTATTGGCTAAATATAAGCACTTGATTAATTTTCTTCATCATAATCAAGGAATAATGATTTGGTTTGTCCGCATGAGCAAATGAATTTAATTTCTCTTATTCTGTCGTTTTCATCTTTGTTAAGTACAATCTTAACGCCGTCATGACTTTCTTCCATAACTTCAATTTTCATTTTACCTTTAAGATTGTAGCCGCCGTTTTTTACAATTTTGCCTTTCCCGCCCCGGGAGGTAGAAGCGACCGAAGAGAAAACAGTTTCAGTAAATTTATCTTTCATTTTAATTAACCGACTAATTTGTTAATAAATTCCGGAATTTCTTTTAAAGGAAGTATTGCATCGGCGATACCGTTATCAACTATTGATTTCGGCATTCCGTAAATAACACTTGTGCTTTCGTCCTGAGCAATGCTGTAACCGCCGATTCTTTTTAATTTTTTAACCCCTTCGGTTCCGTCATGCCCCATTCCGGTCATAATAGTGCTTATTAATTTATCGCCGTAAACATCAACTAAAGAGCTTAACATCACATCAACCGAAGGTCTGAAAATAGTGTTATTGGGGAAATCACTTATTTTAATTCGAAGCTGCCCGTTATTTTTAAGCGTCATGTGCTTACCACCGGGAGCAATGTAAACGACCCCGTTTTCTACCGGCTCGTCGTTTTCGGCTTCTTTTACTTTTACTCTGCTAGCGTTGTCTAATCTTTGTGCCAAGGAAAACGTAAATTTAGGCGGCATATGCTGAACAATAAAAACAGGGGTTTTTAAATTCTCGGATATGTGTGGAATTACCTCTTTTAATGAAAGCGGTCCGCCGGTAGAAATTCCTATCGATACGGCTCTGAAATTCTTATTAACAGGTTCTTTAAATATTTTAGAATGAGCAACTTCATTTCTATTTGCATTAAAAACGCTTAATCTGCTTTTTACTGCAATTTGTTTTATTTTTTTTACTAAGTCGCCTTTTATTTTTTTGATGTCCACATTAACAAAGGACATACCTTTAGGAATAAAATCCACGGCGCCTAAACTAAGAGCTTTAATAGTAGCCTCTGCTCCCTCCGAAGTAAGTGAGCTAACCATAATTACGGCGGTAGGTCTTTGTACCATTATTTTTTGCAAAGCGGTCAAGCCATCCATTACAGGCATTTCAATATCGAGCGTAATAATATCGGGACGGAGTTTGTTGTTTAATTCCACCGCCTCCAACCCGTTTTTTGCCTTGCCCACTATTTCGAAATCGACTTCATCTTTTAAGATAATCTCTAACGATTTACGCATAAAAGCCGAATCGTCCACAATTAATATTTTTATTTTATCCTTCAATTTTCTCCAGCATATTATTTAACAATTCGGAAAGGTCAACAATCATTACAACCGACCCGTCGCCCATTATGGTGGAGCCGGCTATTCCGGGCACATTACCCATATAACTGCCCAAAGATTTAATAACTACTTCTTTTTGCCCGATAACTTCATCAACTTTAATACCGTATTTACTTTCGGCAACTTGTACGACAATAACATACTGCCAAACATCTTGTGATTCTTTTTTACTTCCTCGCAACATTTGTTGGATTGAAATAAGAGGAATTACCTCATCTCGGACATTTGTTACTTCTTTTCCTTTTATGGTGTAAATGTCTTCGATGTGCAAACGCATTACTTCCAAAATATTGTTTAAGGGAATTACGAAAATTTCTTCCCCGGAACGAATTACCATTCCCGAAATAATTGCAAGCGTAAGAGGAAGTTTAATAGTAATCAAAGTCCCTTCCCCAACTTCGCTATCGATATTAATCATTCCCCTGAGCTTTTTAACGTTTGTTTTTACCACATCCATTCCTACACCACGGCCCGAAATATTTGTAACTTTTTCAGCCGTTGAAAATCCCGGCAGAAAAATTAAGTTAAAAATATCCTGCTTAGTTAAATCTTCTGCTTTTTCTTTGGAGATTAGCCCTTTCTCAATCGCTTTATTTTTAATAACATTCGGGTCTATTCCTTTTCCGTCGTCTTTAATAGTAATTACAATATTATTCCCTTCCGGGTAAGCGTTCAGCCAGATATTACCGGTTTCATCTTTACCGGCTTTTTTACGGATTTCCGGCAGTTCAATTCCGTGATCGATTGAATTTCTAATCAAATGTACGAGAGGGTCGTTGATTTCTTCAATCAGCGTTTTGTCAAGCTCGGTATCTTCGCCGTGAATTACTAAATTAACTTTCTTTTTTGTTTCTTTTGAAAGGTCTCGTACAAGGCGGGGATATTTGTTAAAGACTTTGCCAATTTTAACCATCCTTGTTTTCATTACCACCAATTGAAGCTCGTTGGTCATTAAATCTATTTGTTTTGCGGCTTCACCTAAAATCTTTGTTGTTTCATTGTTCTCGTTTTCCAAAAGAATTTTTTCGTAAGCTTGTTGCAATTGATTTCTTCCAAGTACAAGCTCCGTTACAATATTCAGCAAATCATCAAGCCTTTCAACGTCAACTCGAATAGAGGATTCCCCTTTGGAAGTGGTCCTTTTAATTATGTTTTCGACTTTTTGTTCGGTTTGTTCATCGGCAGAGTTTCCATTTCCGTTTTCATCCGAAATTTCTACCGGTTCTTCTTTTGTTACTTCCGTTTCAACGGAAGGATTTATTTCCTCTTGTGTTTTTGCTTTTTCTTTATCATTTGTTTCAGGCTTTACTTTCTCTTTTGCTTTGGGAACTTTCTTTGTAGATTTTTTGGAAGAAGCTTTTGTCCTTTTTGTACTCTTTTTAGCCGTGGATTTCACCGCTTTCTTAACGGGGGCATCTTCTTCCAAGGCTTTAATTGTATTGTCCAATTTTTCTACAATATCAGCGATTTCGACATCTTCATTCAAATTATTTTCAATCGAAGCAAGCAATAAAACTATTTTATCGTATGCCCCGAGTATGATGTCCATTAAATCGGTGTTTAATTCCGTTTCGCCTTTTCTTAGTTTATTCAAAATGTCTTCACAACGGTGTGTTACGAGCGTGGTTTTGTCCAGCCCTAAAAATCCCGAAGTACCTTTTAGCGTGTGAAAACTTCTGAATATCTTATTCAAAAGCTCTTCGTCTTTAGGATCATTTTCAAGTTCGACAAGGTCCGAATTAAGATTCTCGAGAATTTCCCGCGATTCCTCAATGAAACTCTCAACAATTTCTTTCATTTCAGGATCTTGCAATAAGCTATTTAAATCACCATCGTTCATTTCGTCTCCGAAAATAATTTGTCTATTTCGTCCTGTGTTGTACTTTCCGAAGTATTATTAAACAGACCGTCTGCAACGTTTTGCCGGCCAGTTTCATGCGAGTAATTGGCGTGTTCGTCAAAAACAATCTCTTTGTTCGTGTAATTCTCTTCGATTTCTTTTAGTTCGGCATCTTCCAAATCGGTAATTAAGTTAGTCAATTTGTACTGTACCGATTCAATCAGATGATTAACTGCTGCCAGTTGTTGACTTGTAATGTCCTGAACCTGAAGGGAAAGAGTGATTTGATAATTGGATTCATTTACTTTTTGGATAATCGATTTAACTTCCGTTAATTTTTCGACAATATCGCCGCCGTAAAGTTCGTCTATCAATTCATTAGCTCGACTATTCTTTACGAGCAATTTCAGTTCGCGAAGTTTTTCATTTCGACTATTTCCCCAATTTAAGCACTCAGAAATGGATTCATCCGCCGAAGTTAATTTTGTCGAAACATCATCTACAATATCCAAAATTTCGGTAGTAGCTAATTCCGTAGCGGCAGAGACATCAGTAATCTTATCTTTTGCTGTTGGAATCTTATGTGTGCTTTCCTCTATTGAATGGTTGATATTCTCCAGCAAAGGTACGGTATCTTTCATAAAGTCAATAAGACTTTGAATAACAGGAATAATTTTCTGTCCGTAAACAAAAACGGCTTTCAAATCGTTAAGTTTTCCGAAAAGCTCACTCATATTTTGTGGATAATCCATTATTATCTTCCATTATGCTATTGTTAATACTTGGCTTATTTTTTCTTTCAATACATGCGGAGTAAAAGGTTTAATGATGTAATTATTGACCCTTGCTTGAAGAGCCTGGAGAATATCTTCCTTAACTCCTCTCGTGGTAACCATTAAAATTGGCATATCTTTAAACTTCTCGTTTCCCCTAATAGCTTTGGTAAGTTCCAAACCGGACATTACAGGCATATTCCAATCCGTAATCACAAAATTGATTTCAGGATCGGAATTAAGCTTTTCAAGCGCATCTTTACCGTCCACGGCTTCTACAAAAGATTCGAAGCCCAAATTTTTAAGTGAATTACCGACTATTCTACGCATTGTAGCGGAATCGTCAACCACTAAAAATTTTACTGACATTTTATCATCCCCTAATTAATGTATTTTGAAATTTCATAAAGCACAATTTTTTGATTAAACGGTTTAATGAGATAAGAATCAGCTCCGTAATTTAATCCCCGTTGAATATCATCTTTACGGTCTAACGAACTGAGAATAATAATGGGAACTTCCCTGTAATTCTCGTTTTCCCTAACGGATTTAATAAGTTCAAAACCGTCCAGGTTAGGCATATTCAAATCCGTAATAATTAAATCAATTTTATTGGAAGGGAGTAATTCAAGAGCTTCCATTCCATCGGATGCGGAGAGAATATCAAAACCGTTCATTTTCAGCGAAAGTGTAACGAACTTCCTAATAGTAGGCGAATCATCCGCTATTAAAATCTTTTTTCTCATTTTTATCTCACTCCTTTAAATATCCAATTGTTTTTGGAAAATTTACAATTTTGAAAGCACGGGTTATGCCGTGTAAAGTTTCCGCAAAACCTATAAATAAGTACCCCCCGGAATTTAGGGCATTATAAAGTAAAGAAACAACTTTAATTTTAGAATTTACATCGAAATAAATAAGAACGTTCTCACATAAAATTATGTCATAATTGAGCATCATTCTCATTGCTCTTTCATCGTAAAGGTTAAGGATTTTAAACGATACATATTTTTTAATTTCGGGACGAAGGGCGTAAGAGCCGCCGTTAAATTCAAAATATTTTCGAAGGAAATGTTTAGGCATGTTTCGAATTGAATATTCCCTGTAAATACCATTTTGAGCAGTTTTAATTACATTTCTGTCAATATCCGTTCCTACTATTTCGAAAGTAAAATCGGGATTTTGAGGTTTAATAAACTCGTTAATAACCATAGCAATTGAATAAGCTTCCTCACCGGAAGAAGAAGCGGCGCTCCAAATTTTCAGTTTTTTATTTCCGAATTCACGCTTTTTCTTAATCATATCCGGCAATACTTTTGAAACAAGTACGTCCAATTGTGCTTGGTTTCTAAAGAAATATGTTTCATTAATCGTAATTGCTTCAAGCAAGTAATTAATTTCAGCTTTACCTTCCTGCTTGAAACGAATAAAATTAAAATATTCATCAAAAGAAGTTATTCCGATAAATTTCATTCTTCTTTGCAATCTGCTTTCAAGCAAGTACTTTTTGTTGTCTTGAAAATAAATACCGCTTAAAACGTAAATAAATTTTCGCCATTCATCAAATTCCATTTGATTCATTTTAAGATTCGGAGCAAAAATACCTAATTGTGTGTTAGCAGCAATCATTTTAGGGTCTCACATTTAGTTATTAACTGTAGCCATTAAGGAATCAATTCTTTCACGAATCATTTCTTCTTCTGATTCTTTAAGTTTACGCAAACGGGCTATTACGGTCTCGTTTAATTCTACCGTTTCCAATATGTCCATTAAATAAAGACGGTTCCAAATGTTCTCGTCTTTCATCATCTTATCAAGGAAAAGCAATGCTTCTTGTGTGTCAATTTTAAATAGGAGATTCATTACGGATCTCCTAATTTCTTCGTACGGGCTGTCAAGCAAATCTTCCAATTCGTTTTCAAGGCTTTTTAAGACAAGAGGAGTGAGAAAATTGGAAGGATGAAATTCCGGATATTCAAAAAGACCTTCGAAAGAGGAAAGGACGTTAAAAAGGTTCGGAGGATTTTTTTCAATGTATCGGCTAAAAGCCTCCAATGAAAAGCTCAAATTATTAAAGAGCTTATCCTTTAATATTTCGTCAAGTTTGGCATCTTTGCCAATTGCGGTAAAAAGAGATTCGAGAATTTCCTTATCGTCAAAGTTTAATGCCAAGTAAACAGCCGATTGTTTAAATTGCGGATCAGCCTCGTAAATAGTTTCAAGTAATTTTGATTTGAATTTTTCCTCGAAAGGGATCTCAATATTTAAACGTTGGGAAATTTTAAATACAGATTGAATAGCAACCCAGGCAAGCGGTCCTTCCAAATTCGGCAGTTCGGAATAAATAAAATAGAAAGAACTCTCGTCGCCAATGTTGCCAAGACTTTCAATTATAGTAAATTTTGTTAAGTTATCTTGCTGTGAATAAGCAGACATGAGCAAATCTATTGCATCAGGAGAGGCTATTTTACCCAACGCCTCAATTATAGTAGGAATAAAGACTTCGTTAACACCGTAAAGGTTTACCAAATAAGGCACGGCTTTGCTTGAACGAATATTGCCCAATGCCTCCACGCAAGCTAAAATTACATTTTCGTCCGTCTGCTCTTGAAGTACGCGCAATATCGGCTCTTCGGCTTTAATGTCTCCTATTAAGCCCAAAACGTCAATTACAAATTTTTGATCATGTCTATCCCTATTAGGTAAAAAATCAGTTAAGGGTTGAATAGAGGTTTTGCCAAGCGAAATTAAAATTTCACCGGCTAAATTCCTAACCGATGGGTCCGACGAGGAGACGTATTTAACAATTGCTTTTGCAATATTTTCATTATTTGAATTGGAAACTCTAAATGCAAAATCGTTAAGAACCGCTTTGTCTTTTGTTTCAATTAATTTACAGAATTCGGAAGCGGCGGTCAAATCCATTGCTTCTATTTGCTCGCCGCTTAACGATTCAATAATTTCCCTTTCTTTATTTGTTTGCATTTCCAAATCCGTTTATTTAGTGAATTTTACCGTTTGTACTGATAAAATAATTAGTTGAATGGTCTTTGCCGTTACCGTTATTTTCACCAGGGATTTCAACATCCTGAATCTTGAAATAGCTAATAGCCGCAGATAAATTTTCCGTTAAGCCGTAAAGCTCTTCGGCAGCGTGAGAAATTCTACGTGTACCTTCTGCTGTTTGCTGCGTAACGTTGTTTATACTCTCAACGCTTTTGCTAATTTGCTCGCTTGTTGCAGATTGTTCCTCGCTGGCAGAAGCCAAGTAGCTCGTAACCTCACTTACTTTTGTGGAGTTATCGATTATTTCCTTTACGGATATTTCGGCTTGGAGTGCCAATTCTTTGTCTTTCTTTACTTCCTCGGCACCTTCTTCTATTGATTTCACGGCATCGTTTGTATCCAACTGAATTGTTTTAATCATGGCTTCTATTTCCTTGGTAGCCTGAGTTGTTTTTTCGGCTAATTTACGAACCTCATCCGCAACCACGGCAAAACCTCTGCCTTGTTCGCCTGCTCTAGCCGCTTCGATAGCGGCATTTAAAGCTAACAGATTTGTTTGTTCGGCAATGTCATTAATAACTTGGATAATCTCACCTATTTCGTGGCTCGATTTACCGAGAGTGCGTATCGTTTCGGCGGCTTTTGTAACCACTTCGTCAATTCTGTGAATACCTTGGAATGTTTCTTCGAAAATCTTTCCGCTTTCTTTTGCTTTTTCTCCTGCTTCTTCCGCCGATTTGGCAATAGTATTGGAATGATGTGTGTTATCCATAATGGTTTTAGCCATTTCTTCGGTGGCACTGGCAACCTCACTTACTTGTCTGCTTTGTTGTTCTGCGCCGGCTGCTAATTCCTCACTGCTGGAAGTGATTTCGGCTACCGCTACGGTCAACTCTTCGGTACTCTTCTGTAATTGTGAAACAATCTTATTTAAAGATTCAATAACAGAGTTAATATCTTCCTGCATTTCTTTGTAATTGCCTTTGTAATCGCCAGTCATCTTAGTGCTAAAATCGCCTGTAGCTAACTTCTGTAATACACTGCGAGCTTCATTTAATGGTTCGACAATGGCAGAAAGTATTTCATTAATACCCTCAATAAAATGTTTCCAATCGCCCTCGAATTTATCAACATCACCCCGGATTTGAAGATCGCCTTCTCGGTTGGCTTGCACTATTTTCTTCGCTTCTGAAATTAACTCTTCGAAAACTTCCACTTCTTTATTAAATGCGAAAGCTAATTCGTCCTTTTCGGAAGCGGGTTCTACGTGAACAAAGCTGCCTTTTGCAATTTCTTTTGCCGCATAGATTTTTTCTTTCTGTTTTTCACGCAAATCCCTGAGCGCATTAGCTAATTCTCCAAACTCATCTTTCGAGTTTATCTCCAAATGAACTTCGAAGTTGCCTTTTGAAAATTCCTTTATTACCCCCATCATTTTGGCGATAGGTTTGGAAATTGCAGGGGAAATAATAAAAACCGCAATTAAGAAAATAATTAACCCTATTAGCATACCGAGCACAATCCGTACTTTCGCAGCATGAACATTTGTGAGAATATTATTTTCAATATCGTTGCTTTTAGCTTTCATAGCGAAGGTAATTTGGTCAAAATCCTTAATTAAATTATCGCCTACTTTCTCACCAACGCTGGTAGTAATAACGGACGCATAATCGTAATTCTTGGATGACGCGGCGCTGATTATTCCATCAGCAACTAATGATTTGTAATTATTCCACTGCGTGAGAATTTTTTTAAAGTTCTTTTCATAACCCAATGCTTTAACTGCCGGCTCAATATTTTTTAGCGCTTTATCAACATCATTTCTGGCGGCTGTATATTGGTCATATGTTTGGCTGAATTTGTCGGCAAAACCTTGCTGTGAAATTTTTAGCAGCGAATATTGAATTTTCTGAAATTCGGAATAAATTCTGGATACTTCCTGTTGCGGGTAAACAAATTCGGAGAATATTTTTTGGCTTGAATCTTTAAAGGCATTCATTTGTAAGAAATCGTTAAAGGCTATTGCTGCCGATATTGCCCCTAACAGGAAAAAGCCGATTTGAATTTTCCTTACAAATTTTAAATTCTGAAAAACATACTTTAACTTTTCCATATTATCATCTCAACTTAAAGGTTATCGCCAAAGTAAATTTTACTTTGACCGGCTTGCCTTTATTCGATGCCGGTATAAATTTAGTGGTTTTAATCGCTTTCATTGCCTCTCGGTCACATCCCCCTCCAATACCTTTAAGCACTTTCACATCATTTACCGTGCCAGTCTCGTCAATAAAGGCAATTAAATAGACTTTGCCTTCTATTCCCGCTTGAACTGCAATATCCGGGTATTTTATTTTTTTGTAAATAGCAGGCAAACCACCAATCGGGACAGGCATTTTTTCAGCGAAAGCTAAATATTCTCCTCCGTTCGACGGAAGGGTTAACCCTATTGTTTTGTTAGGAATAAACAAAAGCATTGATAATAAAATGCTCACAATTAAATATTGAGCAAATTTGAAGTACTTCATATCAGCCTCCTTGCTAAATAATTCAAACAATTTTCTGAGATTTTAATCCTTTAAATCTCACTTCAATAATCGGAATTGAAATAAAAATGTTTAGGGTTGGTTTACGTAAATTTTTTGGCTATTATTAACCAAAGGTGTGAATTTGTGCCTTTGCAAAAGCCAACCGCATTTTGGAATATTCTTAGAAATCGCCCTATTTTTCGTTATGATTTAGTGGTATGAATGTTGATTAGTGTCTAAAAAAAATATGAAAATATGAAAAGAATTTTGACAATAACAGGAATCAGACCAGATTTTATTCGAATGAGTAAGGTTTTCGAGAAACTCGACGAAAATTTTGATCATATAATGCTTCATACCGGACAGCATTACGACGACGAACTAAGTCAAATATTTTTTAAAGAATTATTTATCAGAAAGCCTGATTACACTCTTGAAACAGGTAAAAACAGTAGAAATCATTACGAACAATTAGCCTTTCTTTCTAAGGAAGTAATAAAACTTATTAAAAGGAAGAGAATACACCCTGATTTAATCCTTTTCCTTGGTGATTCTAATTCTGCTATGGTTTCGGCTCCTTTATTTAAAGAAGGATATAGAATTGGACATATTGAAGGTGGTATGAGATCTTATGACAGAAGAATGCCCGAAGAAGTAAATCGAGTGATTTGCGATTATGTATCGGATTTCATTTTTGTTTATACACCTTTATATAAAGAAAGGCTCATCGCAGAAAATAAGGACTCAAAAAACATTTTCGTTGTGGGAAATACCATCGTTGAAGTCGTGAGAGAATATATGCCTACCGGTGAAAGAACAAAGAATTACATACTTGCAGATATTCATCGAAACGAAAATCTTTCTGATCCGGAACAATTGAATCATATTTTGAAATATCTGGACGAATTGGGCCACAGAACAGGTTTACCAGTAAAATTAGTTAAATTCAACAGAACGCAAAAAATAATCAGAAAACACAAGCTACTAAAAGATAAAAAAAATATAAAAATAGCTGGTCCCTACGGGTTTTTAGAATATTTAAATCTCCAATATCATGCTTTTGGAGTTGTGTCGGACTCAGGAACAAGTCAAGAAGAGTGTCCACTTCTCGGAGTTCCTGTTGCCGTACCACGCAATTATACGGAAAGACCCGAATCATTGGAGAACGGAAATAGTATTTTAATCGGAGAAACGAAACCGATTCCTCAGATGATTAAAAGGACATTGGATTTTTTTGAAAATTATTCAATAAATAGAAAAGATATTAAATGGTTAGGGAATGGTAAAACCTCAGAAAAAATTGTAAATATTTTAAAAAGGAAACTAAAATGAAAAATATCCTAGTTGTAGGTGGTGCCGGGTATGTTGGAGGCGCAATAACAGATATGCTGTTAAATTCAAATTATAATGTTAGGGTTTTTGATGCTTTATTATATGAAGACTCCTATCGTAAAAAAGTAGATTTTGTTTACGGCGACGTGAGAAATACTACATTGATGAGCAAGCAATTGGAGTGGGCAGATGCTGTTGTTTGGTTAGCGGCAATTGTAGGCGACGGAGCATGTCAATTAAACCCGGAACTTACAAAATCCATAAATCAAGAAACGATAAAATGGCTAAGTGAAAATTATAAAGGTAGAATTGTTTTTATGTCAACTTGTTCCGTTTACGGAGCACAGGATAAATTATTGGATGAAACTTCTCCTACAGCACCTTTATCACTATATGCCAAAACTAAACTAAACGCTGAAAAATATTTAGCCGATTCGGATTCCATAATTTTCAGATTAGGCACTCTCTTCGGAGTAGGAGATCTTTATTCAAGGATTCGTCTTGATTTGGTAGTAAACATACTTACAGTTCGCGCACATGTTGAAGGAAAAATTAAAGTATTCGGAGGAGATCAATTCCGTCCCTTACTACACGTAAAAGACGTCGCAAGAGCAGTTGTTGCTAATTTGGACAATAGAAAGAAAGGAATTTTTAATTTAACCAAACAAAATGTTCGAATCATGGATTTAGCTTATCAAGTCAGGATGCATTTCCCCGATTTGGAAATAGAACATACGGATATGCCGTTTCAAGATACAAGAAATTATAGGGTTTCTAATGAAAAAGCCAAAAACGTACTCGGTTTTAGCGCAATCCATACAATCGACGAAGGCATTGAAGAACTGAAATATTTAGTGGAGACCAAAAGAATAAAGGACTTAAAAAGTCCGAGATATTCAAATCAAGCGTATTTAAAAGAACACTATGAAGAATTAATGTACAAAAAATTCAAAGAAGTGGAGGCAGCTTAATGGAACAAGTCATCAAAAATATTAAGACAAATGAACAAAATGAATCGCCGAAAATAATAATCCGAGAGACGCCCAAATTATTAAAAGGCGATTTGGCTGTGGACGATCGAGGCGTAGTAAGCTTTGTTAATGATTTTGCGTTTGACTTGGTTAAAAGATTTTACATGATCGAAAATCATAAGCAATATTTTATCAGAGCGTGGCACGGACATAAATACGAATCAAAATTCGTTATGGTAGTTAAAGGCAGCGCTTTGATCGGCGCCGTTGAAATTGATGATTGGGATTATCCAACAAAAGATATTAAGCCTTATCGCTTTGTATTAAGCGAAAAAAAACCGGCAGTCCTATATATACCAAGCGGTTACGCAAACGGATTTATGTCATTGACTGAAGATACCAAAGTAATGTTTTTTTCAACTTCACCTTTAAATGAAAGTCTTAATGACGATTACCGATTCAATTCCCGTCATTGGGACATTTGGCATGTAGAGGAGAGATAGATGAAAAGAATTTTAGTCTTAGGCGCAAACGGTATGTTGGGTTACGGTGTTACTGAATATTTCACTGCAAAAGGATACAAAGTTAAACCTTTGATCAGAAAAGATTACGACATTATCAGTGACCCTATAGAAAAACTTGAAGAG
This sequence comes from Melioribacteraceae bacterium, assembly GCA_015486905.1. GTDB lineage: Bacteria > Bacteroidota > Ignavibacteria > Ignavibacteriales > Melioribacteraceae > WFQV01. The sequence continues at coordinate 25,916 of WFQV01000247.1, forward strand.
ATACTCGTAAGTAATGATATAGTAATAAATTGTGCAGGTGTAATTAAACCTACAATTAAAAATAATTCTGTAGAAAACGTTCTAAAAATAAACTCGGTATTCCCCAAAAATTTAGCTAAAGTGAGTAAAAAGCACTCTAAAATGTGTTTTCACATTACGACCGATTGTGTCTATACAGGCCAAAAGGGTCAGTACACCGAAAATGATTTATTTGACGCAAATGACCTTTACGGAATAAGTAAGAACGGAGGTGAAAATGCTGAATGTATGATTTTACGGACTTCCATAATCGGAGAAGAAAAAAATAAAAGTCGTTCTCTTTTAGAATGGGCAAAAAGTGCTAAAGGCTCGTCGGTAAACGGTTTTGTAAATCATTACTGGAACGGCGTAACGACTCTGTATTTAGCTGAAATAATAAACAAAATAATTGAGGAATCGCTCTATGAAGAGAAATTATACCATATTTTCTCTCCCGAGACAGTTACAAAATACGAATTGCTAAAATTATTGAACGATATTTATGAATTACAGTTAGAAATAACCCCATTCGAAGCTGACAGCATGGTGGACAGGAGTTTGGCTTCCGTTTACGATTTAAGCTCAAAATTAGCTAACAAATCTCTATCTGAGCAAATATCGGAAATGAAAAAGTTTTTTAGTAAAACTCACGCAAAGGAAAGTTCATTCACTCATGAATAGATATAGAATAAATAGAGAATTATTGATTGAAATTTATAATAAGCGTGATAAGCTTATAAAATCTCTCTGTGTCGAATTGGATGAAAAACTCAATATAGGCACAAATGAAAATATTTCGTACTATAATCATCTAAGACTGATGCTTGACGAAATCGAAGGAAATATTGGCTTTATCCCTCGTGAAAATTGCGATATTCTCCCCTTTCCGCCGAAATATAATTTTGTGCAATCTAATTTCGGATTTTCATTGCCGATTTCCGGTCAGGATATGACGACAATTCATTCCTTCGGTTATTTTGAACCGACTGAAACGGTGCTGATACAAAGAATATCGGAATTTTCAAATTTACTTATTGACGTAGGGGCTAATATAGGATATTTTAGCTTGTTATTTAAGCAATATTCAGAGCATGATTCCAAAGTTTATGCCTTCGAACCGGAAAAATTGAATTTTCATAAATTAAAAGCCACTATTGAAAGAAACAATTTTGTTGATGAAATAATCCCTTATGAATTGGCTGTTAGTAATGAAAATACTGAGAAAGAATTATATATAAATAAGAGAGGGTCCGGTGGGCACTCTCTTCACAAAGTTCAACCCGAAATCTTCTCGGATAAGAAAGAAATCATTAATACAGTAAAATTAGATGATTTTATTGAAACCGAACAAATAAATGCAAATGACTGCGTATTAAAAATTGATATTGAAGGAGCGGAAATAGAAGCGTTGGAAGGCGCTTATAACCTACTGCAAAATCGTAAACCGATTGCAATTTTGATTGAAATATGGAAAAATGCAGTTGTTCCCAGAGAAGAAACAATTAAGAAATTGCTTTCTTGGGGTTATACTGGTTATTCAATTCAAAAAGCAACCAAAGGGAAACCTCTGATTCAACCAATATTACTACAAAATAATGAAATTAACGTTTCATTTAACGATAATTATATTTTTTTCCGAGACGATGCGCAAACTTTAATTGACGTTTGCCTTCAACCGTTAAAGTGGCATGAATTAGTCTCGGATAAGTTAATTGAATACTTATTAACTCTTCAAGAGCATGCATTACTACAGTTATCTGAAAAATACGCCGAGTTGCCAAAAGAATTATCAAATTATTGCATCCATTATATCAGCGCATCGGATGGCGGCTACCCTGTATTTGACGTTGATTATCATTCTGCCCTAAAAGCATATTTACGCTTTCACCACAATTCCGGCGGCCCAGCTGTACTTTCTTTTATTAATAAGAATAATAATAATGTTGAAACGTCCTTAGTAGTCGGTGAGTCCGAAAAATATAAAAGCGAAAACGGGCATTATAATATTCCGCCTAAAGATTTAACAAAAATTGTAACAAAAGATATTGAGAAATATAGACCTGATTTTGTTTTATTAATGCCGAACAATGCCACTTCTTTTACAAAAAATGAACTGGAAGAATTAAAATCCAAATTTTCAATTTATTTGGCTGCAAGAGATGGTGATGCTTGTGCATATAGCAAAGAAAGAATAAGCAGAAATTTACAACTTGCTGATGTCGTCGATCATTTTATTTCAGTGGATGGAGAATTTGTAGAAAATGCTATTATAAATGGTTTTAAAAATGTGGAATACATCCCTTCATTTACTAATAAGCATTACTCGAATTATAATACTCTTCATAAAAAATATGATATTCTGTTTGCAGGCTATGGCGGAAACGGATTATTAATGGATAACGGTTCATATATGTACTCGGATCGCAGAAAAATTATTTCCGAAATCAACGATGTTTTCGGCGAAAGACTGTTTGTAATAGGTAAAGGTTATAATGATTTATCGCTTAAAAATTATCTTGACGAGTTTATCGGAATAGACGAACTCCAAAATTATATAGCAAAAGCAAAAATATTATTGGCTCACGATGGTCCCTTCCTGAAAGGCTTTACTTCCGTAAGAATATTCAGAGCGATAAATACAGGAACATTTGTATTAATAAAATACTTCCCCGGCATCGAAAATTTATTCGTCAATCATAAGCACATCGTTTGGTATCATGGAAATGATGAAGCTATAAATCTAATTCGATACTATTTAGATAATGAAGAGGAACGAGAAAAAATTGCAACTCAAGGGAAAAACTATTTATCAGACATGAAAGGTTGGCGAAGAAAATCAATTCTTATAGATTATCTTATGCAAAAGTCACTGGGGAACAAAAATTCCTTCGCAGAATTGTACGGGGATTATTCTATTCCTAAAGAATTACAAAATCATGAATTGCTATTAAAATATATATCCGTTTTAAAATCGTATATACCTAATCCAAATCTTTTTGATTTGGTAATTTACGCGGAACTGCAAATTAAGCAAAATAATTTGAACGAAGCTAAAAAAATCCTTACTGCTATTTTGGAATATGACCGTTACTATCTCCCGGCATTTGAGGACTTGGTAGTTGTTTCGTTGCTTGAAGGCGATGAAAAAACGGCTTTAGAATTTGCAAATGAAGCGCTTCTAATTGAGAGGAATAACTCAAACATTTTGGATAATCTTCAATCAATTCAAAAAATACACAATACTCTGGAGACAAAATTATACTTATGAAATAAAGGACAAGTTATGACAATAGGAATGGATAGAATATTTGATAAAAAGTTTAATCAATATTTCCGTAACAAGAAATTTAGCGAATTTCTGAAACTCTTAATTAACGCTTCTGAATCAGTACTAGATATAGGATGTGGAATAGGTGATTATTTAAAATATACAAACGAAAAACAAAGAGTAGTGGCAGTTGAACCGCATGCTCCGTATATAGAAAAAGCTAAAGAAGCAGTCCCGTGGGCAAAATTCATAAATACGGACGCGTTAAGTTATTTTAAGAATTCCGAGGAAGAATTCGATTTAATATTATTGATTGACGTTGTGGAACATTTGGAAGAAAATGACTCTTTTGAACTCGTTAAAGAGGCCAAAAAACATTGTAAAAAAATAATATTTTCACAAATACCTATAGGCAAGCACGAACGACATGAAGACATATGGGGACTGGGTGGAGAATATTGGCAAACACATCGCTCCACATGGAACGAAGAAAAGTTAAGATCCTTAGGGTTCAGTTATTATCAAATTTGGAATAACTGGTACGACTGGAAAGAGACCAAAGAGAAATCAAATGATACATCAGTGGCCTTTTATTGGAAAGCTCCCCCCATTTCTGTTGTTATCCCCTCTTACAATCAGTCTGAATGGCTTCCTAAAACATTGAATAGTCTTTTGGCTCAAACTTATCCGTTCTGGGAAGCCGTAGTTGTTGACGATGGATCTACCGATGAAACATGGGAAATAATTCAAAAATATTCCGCTTTGGATGTGAGAATAAAAGGTTACCATAAAGAAAATGGCGGAATATCCTCGGCGTTAAATTACGGTATCAATAAAAGCAAAGGTAAATATTTTTGCTGGTTGAGTTCCGATGATTTGTACTATCCCGAAAAATTGGAATTACAAATTGAGGCCTATGGCAAATTGACCGAGGATTATGGGATTGTATTCGGTCAATTCGATTTAATTGATGCTGATGATAATGTTACGATCACAAAACAAAGCAAGCCTTTTTTCGATGGACTTGAATTTCCACAGCAATTAAAATACGATATTATAGACGGATGTACTGTGATGATACCGTTAAAAATACTGAAGGAACTTAATGGATTTAACCCGCAATTCAAGCACGCTCAGGATACCGAACTTTGGTTTCGAATAGCCGCTAAAGGATATAAATTTTATTACATCCCGCAAAAGATAGTAAAAAGAAGAGTTCACGAACAACAGGGTTTTACCGATTTTCAAGACGATTGCAGACTCGACGGTTACGAAATAGTTAATTTCTATATCAGTCGATATTCATTCATCGAGTTTTACAAAAATGTCGATTGGAATGACAAAGACAGCTTTGCTACTTTTCTTTCACAATTTTTTGACATGATTTCAGATCCCGATTGTCATATAAATTATGATATTCTCAGAGAAAAATTCTGGAATTGGTTTGTTAAAGGATTAAAACAATTACCCAATAACATTGCAAAACAAATTGTACAGATCGGAGTAGAGTTCTTTAACGCAAAGGGACACTGGATGCATAAAGATTATTTTGATAAATTCAGTCAGCTTTTAATTTATTTTAAAACCAATGTAAATAGTAAAAATCCAATAAAAATTGAAAATATATTTCATGATTTAAATAAGTTTGATAGGAAAGACAGCGATTTCGCTGAAAATTTATTTGCACATGCCGAAAAGTTTTATTCGGCTTCGGAATTCGAAGAGGCGATTTCTCTTTATAAATATCTAGCTGATTATGATAATAAATTTACTGAACGGGCATTCGAGAAGTTCAAAGAATTATGTTTTACATTTGGGAAATACGAATTATTCGTGAAATCATTCCGCAGAAAAAAAAGGATCACAGAATTTGACGATAAGACTAAGCTTCTGTACATTTGGGCAAAAATTCAAATTAGAGAAAGTTCTGACATTAACGACATAATTGAAACCATTGAAGATGAAAAACTTAAATCTATTGCTAAATCCTATTATACTAAAGAATACGACAATACGGAAAAGGATAATATCCTTATTTGGAATTTTGAAGCGATATTTGACAGAATTGAACATTACCTTAAGATAAGGTGCGATAAATGCGATTATCAAAATAACGTAGCCCTTACTTTCGATTTAGTGGAAGAGCCTACAACAAGGAATTATATTTGCTTTAATTGTTTTAGCCCCTATCAAATAAGTGATTCCTTAATGAAGGAATATTTTCTATCTCGAATGTCTAAAGAAGACAAAAGTCTCAATGTGTCGGAAACGCCAAGCATTACTTACATTATGCGTTATACCGATCGGATTGGCGGGGGGGTAAATATCGCTTTCGAACAAATTAAAAAATTGTATGCTTTGGGATGTAAAATTAAAATTTACTCGACTTCAGATTATCCTTCGTGGACTCAACTTCCCGGAGAATTTACTAAAGTTAAAGATCATTATCTTATCGAAAAAATCGACACGGATATAGCGATTGTTTTCTCGATCTACGATGTGCCCAAAATAATTGATAAAATACATCCAAGCAGAATATATCATTTTTCACAAGGTTACGAAGGTTATCATTTGGGAAATGATTTCGAAACTATTAGAATGGATAAATATTTTTATTATCAACTTCACGCTTTGCCGGTAAATAATATTGTAGTCTCCGAACACTTAAAGAATTTGTTTAAAGAGAAATTCCATCGAGAAGCTTATCTGATTCCGAATTATATAAACTCGAATATATTTCATCCTGACCCTGATATTGAAAAAGAACCATATTCAATTCTCTTTATAGGTAACCCCTACTTTACACTGAAAGGATTTGGTTTTCTGGTGAACTCGATTGCCGAATTAGCGGAAAGAAAAAACATAAAACAACAAATTCAATTGTATGTCGTTTGGGGCGGCGATGAAATTATTCCTAACGAAAATCAATATGAAACCACACAATTAAAGGTGCATTTCATTAAGAAATTATTACAGCAGCAAGTCGCCGAATTGATGAACAGAAATTCTCTATTCGTATCATGCTCAATGTATGAAGGTTTCGGACTGCCTATATTGGAAGCAATGGCATGTGGCACTCCTGTAATTTCTACAAGAAATTTAGGCTCCGAATCATTCTGCATCGATGGCGAAAATTGTTTTCTTGTAGATTATAATGATTCTCAAACATTAGGCGAGCGAATATTTGAAATATTATTCGGTCAAACAGAATTGATCGAAATACTTAAAAATGGTATAATTACCGCGAATAAATTTTCAAAAAAAAAATCGGATACAGCATTCATAGAAGTATTTGAAACAATATTTCAAAAAAGTTTCCCAGAGGAACTTAAATCAAGATTTCTTGATTATGAAGAAGTTGAGCTTGAACAAAATTTACTTCTTTTAGATAAAAAATTAAATAATTTCCGGAATAAGAAAACAGCCAATGAAACAATTCAAATTGGAAACGAGAAGGAAGTATTAACCGGAATATTAAGTTTAGTAGAAAAAGAAGATATCACTTCTGCTATAGAACTGATTGATCAAGCTATTCAATCGTATGAAAAAGCAAATTGGGAAACGCCTTTGGAGGATTTAGTTAGTTTAAGAAAATCATTATTTAACACTACAAAAGAAAAAGAAAAACCGTAGGGACAAGGCATGCCTTGTCCCTACATTCAGGTTATCAATTATTATTATTCCGTGGATGTGGTTCGGCATTATTACGTATTCATCTAATTCTGTTTCCGGGAAATGTTCTGGGATTTCATTCCAACATTTTTCGGCAATTTTGCCTAATTTGTTTGGGAACATCTCGCCGTTTTTTATCCTACCGAAATGTTTAACATTATTCTTCGTGCATATTGTTACATAATACCATCCACAATTTGAATAATCATATTCTTTTAATCTGTTCGGTTTTCGTTCGGGACGTCTTTCCTTTGTTAACATTTCTGATAATTCATTTTGATAATTTATACGCAACTATTTTATTCTCAATTCACTCTGCTCCGCTTTATTGGTGCAAGTCGCTCATACGTGCGGGTGAAACGCCGATAGCCGAGTTCTTCCCAACCCATTACCCTGTAATCCCCCTTTCCTTCCAGAATATAAGGGAAATGCGACAATCTTAAGTTTTCGCCTATCTCAAAAGTGAAATGGGTTTTTCATTAAGAACGCGGAGAATCGCATGATTTGCCTGGATGACGAAAATTTTATCGGGTGTTTTGTCAACTATCATTTTGCCGTTTATTTTTTTAGTCATATGACTAATAATGCAGTCGTTAAAACACTCCCACGGATAAATCCGTGGGTTAAGGGGATTTTAAATTCCTTGCGTCGCGCATTTTGCGGTGTGAAATTAACTGAAAAACGTAGCACAGTTTGCTGAGTCTCGCATTTTGCAGGAGAGCAAACTGTGAAAATTTGTTCTTCCATGAAATTTTGTTTTTTTCAAATTACGCAGATTGACCCTCCCCCGCATTTTGCGTGGGATTAATCAATCTACGCTAGGGTTTAACAAAACCTCACCGACACCGAATGGGTCTAAAGTTGGTAGGAAAAATGGATTAGAAATAATCCTACGATGCCGAAGGTTTCGAAGTGAAGATTTCAATTCTTTTAGTGAGCTGGTTAAGTAGGCAGGTTGCTACGCTCCAACACAATTATTTCATTAACCAACAGCTTCAGCTGTTGGGAAGTAGAGTAAAGGGAAAAATCCGCAACATGTTTACAGGTTTTAAGGTAGAATACTTTTACAGGGTGGGAAAAACAGTGAACTGATTTTGGGAAAGTTCAGGCTTTTCTTAGTACATCCCCACGACCGAAGTCGTGGGTTAACGACATAAAGATTTCGGTTGTAATGAATAGTTGAGTTTTGTTTAGATTCCAATAGTTGTAAATGAAATTAGAAATATTAACACTCCTTTGACCATTCACAATTCACCATCCAATTATCCAACTTGTCTCGGCGTAGCCTGAGCATAGCGAAGGCGAAGTCGGACCTGTCACGGCGTAGCTCGAGCGCAGCGAGAGCGAAGTCGGACCTGTCACGACGAATCCCAACCTGTCTTGAGAAGTCGGATCTTTCTAACGTCTTACCTCTTACGTCTCGCGTTTAACTATTTCTTATTTTTTGTTTCTTCTTTCTTATTTTTTTACCACAGATTTTAAACCCGTACCGAAATAATATTTTATTAAAATTTTACAGCCAGAAATTTTCCTCCCCCAATTTTGTTTCGAATCAATATTGCAATATTTTTGCCAATCGGATTTTAATTTTTGAGAGCATTAGATGAAAATAATATCGGTTGTAGGTGCACGCCCCAACTTCATGAAAGTAGCTCCTATTCACAGGGCAATTGAAAAAGCAAAGCAAAACTGGGCTGACACAAATAAACTTCAGCATTTAATTTGCCACACGGGGCAGCATTACGACGAAAAGATGTCTAAAATATTCTTTGATGATTTGGAACTCCCGCAGCCGGATTTCTACCTCGGTGTGGGCAGCGGAACACACGCCGAACAAACCGGCAAAATAATGATGGAATTCGAGAAAATCCTTTTTAAAGAAAAGCCCGATTACGTGCTCGTAGTCGGAGATGTTAATTCCACCATCGCATGCACACTTACTGCGGCAAAACTCCACATTAAAACTATTCACGTGGAAGCCGGATTGCGAAGTAACGACAGAAAAATGCCCGAAGAAATTAACCGGGTGCTGACGGATTCCATCTCCGATTTGCTTTTTGTTACCGAAAAAAGCGGATTGGAAAATCTGAAACAAGAAGGGGCGGCGGACAGTAAAGTTTATTTCGTCGGAAATGTAATGATTGATAGTGTTGCTTACTATTTAAATAAAACCGACACATCCGAAATATTAAGCGATTTAAACGTGGAAGCAGGCAAATTTATTTTGGTTACTTTACACCGCCCCAGCAATGTTGATGAACCCGAGCAGCTAAAACAAATAATGGAAATGCTTGCAAGGCTCTCCAAACGGCGAAAGGTCGTTTTCCCCGTACATCCGAGAACACTTAAAAATTTGGACAAATTCGGACTCTCCTCTTCCGTTCCCGATTCAATTATTTTAACAGAGCCAATTGGCTACATTGATTTTTTAACATTAACCAAAAACGCCGAGTTAATTTTAACGGATTCGGGCGGTATTCAGGAAGAATCCACTTACCTTGGCGTGCAATGTATTACGCTGCGCGACACTACCGAAAGACCCGTCACAGTTGAGGTTGGTACAAACCAACTATTAGGGAACAATCTCGAATTGGCTGAGAAGACTGCAAACGAAGTGCTCGACGGTAAAAAGAAACAAGGTAAAATTCCCGAACTTTGGGATGGTCACACAGCCGAAAGAATTGTAAATGTTCTTCTTCAACTTGAAAAGGAAACGAAATGAAACGGATATGGCTAAGTTTAAGATACTCAAATAAATGATTATTAATTATTTGCTATGAATGTATTAAGATTAAATTGATTGGATGGTTGGATGAATGGATGAATGGATAGTCCGAATTCTCCCAAATTATTCGGGGTTCGGCGCAACAGATTGGATAAATGTTCTGTGATTTTTTGGTTAGAAATTAAATTTAAGGCTAAGGCTAAGGTTGAGACTTGTTAAAGATTACCGAAAGACAAAGCCTGCAAAATAATTTAAACAAAGCTCCGGATGAGCAACATCTCATTAAGGGGCTGTCTAAAAAGTAAGCATGTCATTTCGAACCCAGATTTATCGGGGTGAGAAATCTTTGAAAACATTGTGAACCATGCCTGCCCTGACGGCAGGCAGGTTCAAAAGATTTCTCCCCCGTCAAGACGGGGTCGAAATGACAATTTCAGACTTCTGAGACAACCCCGTGGTGAGGGAAAAACATTAAAAGTTTTGGCGAGATTCTTGCTTCTGCTTGTTTGGGGAATAAAAAAATCGTGACAAAACTTTGGAGGAATATAAATGAAATATGATAATTTGAAAGTTGTCGTTATCGGTACCGGCAGGTGGGGACTAAACCACGTGCGTACCGCAAGAGAAATTCTCGGTGAAAAATTCAATCTCGTTTGTGACGCATTAGAAACAAATAAGGAAAAAATCCGTGAAATTTCTCCGGACATCGCAATTGAAAAAGACACTGCCAAAATAGCGGCGGACAAATCAATTGATGCGGTAATAATTGCCACACCGGCGGAAACACATTTTGAAATTGCCGAGCTGATGCTAAATTCAGGGAAACACGTTTTTGTAGAAAAACCGATTACTTTAAATGTTAAAGACGCCGAAGAACTTCACAGACTTGCAACGGAGAAAAAATTAAAACTAATGGTCGGACACATTCTGCTTTTCCATCCTGCCGTAAACAAAATGAAGGAAATAATTGAAAACGGCGAAATAGGTAAACTCGAATATCTTTACTCAAACAGGTTAAATTTAGGACGTGTACGACAGCAGGAAAACATCCTTTGGTCTTTTGCTCCGCACGATATTTCGGTTTTACAATATTTAATCGGCAAGGAACCGGTCGAAATTTACGCGCACGGCGGTAAATATCTCCAGGAAAATATTGAAGACACAACAATTACTTATTTAAAATATCCCGACAACATTGGAGCTCACATTTTTGTAAATTGGCTTCATCCTTTCAAAGAGCAAAGAATGGTAATAATCGGTTCAAAGGGAATGCTCGTATTCGAGGACAGTTTACCGGCGGAAAAATTAAAACTTTACCACAAGGATTACAAATTCGAGAACGGACTTCTTAAGGGAAAAGCGGAATACAAAGTTTTGGACTTTAATCCCCTACCCCCTTTGAAAGCCGAGCAAGAACACTTTTTTGACTCCATTTTAAACGACACAACACCCCTTGCAGACGGCAAACACGCAATTGAAGTGATGAGAATATTGGAAGAAGCAACAGAAAAATTAATCTTAAGTAGTAAGTCTTAAGGAATAAACAATTAAAAATTTTGAATTTTGAATGTTGAATTATGAATGAAAAAGAAAATATTATATTGGGAAAAAGTTTTCGCTTTTCTTTGAAAATCATTGAATTGTACAAACATTTATTAGAAGAAAAGGAATATGTAATTTCTAAGCAATTATTAAGAAGCGGGACAAGTATTGGTGCAAATGTAAATGAAGCAACCGCAGCACAAACAAAGAAAGATTTTGTAACCAAAATGTCAATAGCGAGTAAAGAGGCACGGGAAACTCAATATTGGCTTATGTTACTTAAAGAAAGCCAAATTATTAAAAAAAGCTACGATGAATATTTGACGGACATCAACGAGTTGATAAAAATACTCACAGCAATTGTTAAAACAACACAAACAAATTTAAAAAATCATTAAACATTAAGAATTCAAAATTAAAAATTAAAGGTAGAAAAATATGGAAGAAAAAAAATACTACGTTGACGAACACGCAGTAGTTGATGACAATGTCGAAATCGGCGAAGGAACTAAAATTTGGCATTTCACGCATGTTCAATCGGGTGCAAAAATCGGCAAGAAATGCGTTCTGGGACAAAATGTGAATGTGGCAAATAATGTAACAATAGGTAATTTTGTGAAAATCCAAAACAACGTAAGTGTTTACGAGGGAGTAACGCTGGAAGATTACGTCTTCTGCGGTCCTTCAATGGTTTTCACCAATATTCTCGACCCGCGTAGTAAATATCCTCAAGTTGGAGCTCAATATTACATTAAAACGCTTGTGAAAGAAGGAGCAAGCCTCGGAGCAAATTCTACTATTGTTTGCGGACACACAATCGGGAAATATGCTCTGGTGGGAGCAGGTGCGGTTGTTACAAAAGACGTACCCGATTACGCTCTCGTGGTTGGTAATCCCGCTCGTGTAATAGGCTGGGTTTCCGAAGCGGGCAAGCGCCTTGATTTTGATGAAAACGGTTACGCTTTCTGTGAAAAATCGGGAAGGAAGTACTATTTTGACGGTCAAAAAGTAACGGATGTTACCGAAGAGAAATAAGAAAATAATTTTGCTAAAATTCAAATAATGAATTATTTTTGACCTCTTGAAAATTTGAATTTTTAGGGCCCGTAGCTCAGTTGGTTAGAGCATCTGACTCATAATCAGATTGATTCCTTTGATTTTTAGCATTAAACAGCATTTCTCATCTGACTTCGTACAAAAGTACGTAAAAGAAAGAACTTTTTTTTAAAATGAGAAAAGCCAACCGGTAAATGTAAGGTGTTCGCAATACCTCTAAACCCGATTGACTTTCTCATATAATAAAACCTTATTTTAGCGAACTCTAACATTTGTGCAAACTTAATAATTCTAATAA
>WFQV01000248.1 GCA_015486905.1 Melioribacteraceae bacterium
CGTCAGATGTGTATAAGAGACAGGTAAAAAATAAAAAAGGCTTTCAACAAAAATATTTATTGAAAGCCTTTTAAATACAACATTCCGAATTTTATTTTAATAATGTTTCGTAATCAAGGTTCGGTTTCTCAATATCTTTGAAATATTGAACTGTCCCTACTCTTAATTCATAAGTTGCGGCATCGTCGCAAACAATAATGCCTTTGGGATGAAGTTGCAATGCACTTACCGTCCACATATGGTTAACGCCGTCTTCAACCACTTGAGCCAAAGCTCGGGCTTTACCGTGACCTGTAATAATAATCAATACTTCTTCGGAATCGAGGACGGTTCCCACTCCAACCGTAAGAGCTGTCTTGGGAACTTTGTGGATATCATTGTCGAAAAATCTCGAGTTTGCAATAATGGTATCTTGCGTTAAAGTTTTGATACGAGTACGAGAACTTAACGAAGAGCCGGGTTCGTTAAATGCAATGTGTCCGTCGGGACCTATTCCGCCCAAGAATAATTTAATCCCACCGTAACGTTTGATTTTCTTTTCGTAATTCTCACACTCTTTTTGTAAATCTTTTGCATTGCCGTTCAAAATATTAACGTTCTTATTGGGAATATCGATGTGCTTAAAAAGATTGTTCCACATAAAAGAATGATAGCTTTCAGGGTGATCTTCCGGAATGCCTACATATTCGTCCATGTTGAAAGTGACTACGTTTTTAAAAGAGACAGCTCCCTTTTTATAAAGTTTAACTAATTCCTTGTAAGTTCCAACCGGCGAGGAGCCCGTAGGAAGCCCCAATACAAAAGGCTTTTTGGCTGTCGGTTTGAAATCATTGATTTTTTTTGCTACATAATGAGCCACCCATTTCGACACTTGGTCGTAATCAGGTTGAATAATAACGCGCATTTTTACACTCCTTAAATTTATTAATTTGGTTAATTATTTAATTACATATTTCGTTTGTTACGTTCTTCTTTTGTGAACTCAAATATCTTTTGGAAAAGAGCTTTATCGGCATCTGTAAATTTCACATCACGGCGAGCCATTACCCTTTCGGCAACTTGCATTGCTTTCCTCAGATCGTAAGTCTGGAGAGATTCCGCACCGCCCCAGGAAAACGAAGGCATATATTTGGGAGGGAAACCGCCACCGTAAATATTTGCCGAAAAGCCTACAACCGTACCTGTGTTGAACATTGTGTTAATTCCGCTTTTTGAATGGTCGCCCATCGTAAGTCCGACAAACATCGAACCGCTGTTAACCGGCTCGTCGTTAATGAATACTTTAACGCTGCCGTAGTTATTTTTAAGATCACTGTTGTTCGTATCGGCACCGAGGTTAACCCACTGCCCCAAATAAGCGTGCCCTAAAAATCCATCGTGCTGTTTGTTGGAGTAAGAATGAATAATCGATTCCTCCACTTCACCTCCCACTTTACAAACAGGGCCGATGCTCGTGTTTTCGTAAATTTTAGCCGCAACTTTAATTTTGGTCTTATCGCCGATGTAGCAAGGTCCTTCAATTACAGCGTTCGACATTATTGTTGCGCCTCTACCAATGTATATCGGACCTTCTTCGGCATCCAAAACAACGCCAGGTTTAACTTTGGCATCCTTGTCAATAAAAATATTATTGGGTTGAATCATATTAACGCCGGCGTAAATTTTACCAAGGTTCATAGGTTTATTTCTATCGACGACCTTGTTGAAATCCACAACTATTTGCTCGCCGTTACGAGAAACCAAATCCCATTGGTATGTTACGTATTTTATTTCCGTTTCTTCAACCGGGAAGCCTTGCAAATTTTCCTCCGGGGTAAAGCTTTTTAAATCTCCCAAAGCTTTCTTGAGATTGTCCCCGCTCAGCCTTGCCGCAATAATTACATCGCCGTTCTTTAAGACCACATCTTCTCCTTCGAAAGGAAGCAGGCTGACTAAATTATTTTCCAAAACTCTTCCGTTAACAAAAAGAACTTTTTCCACATCCTCGGGAACCGTATTAACCGGATGCGTTGGGTGTGCTTGTTTTACGACCTCTTTTAAGTAACCCCTTGTGAAAAATATCGATTCAATCGCAGGATAATTAGAACGAATTTTTTCACCCAAAGTCATTATGCCGCAGCGTAAATCGTAAACAGGTCTGGAATATGTAAGCGGGAAAAGATTTTTAACTTCTTTGTCCTCAAAAAGTATAATCGCAGTTGACATTTTCACTCCTCTAAATATTTTAAAATGCGAATCGGAAACTTTTTAATAAGTTTTTAAATAAACAAATAATATTGAATTTTTTTTTGAAATTTTAAGAAAATGGTATGAAATAAATCAGGCACAGGTTTAAAATTGGTGGCAAAAAGAAATAATAAATATTTCAAGACAAAATATTTAACCACAAAGGC
>WFQV01000249.1 GCA_015486905.1 Melioribacteraceae bacterium
AATTTTTTTACGCAAATTTTTTAATGCAATTTTTGTCTCCCCAGATCTTCTTCTAATAAATAATCGTTAATTGTTTTATTCTGAAATTTTTGTAAATGTTTTTTGCCACCGGATTTAAACTTGTACCTTTATGCTTGCATGGTTTTTCTTAATAAAAAAGTTGTAGGGCACCCGCCTTTGGCGGGCTAGCTGTCCCTACAAAAAATAATAGGTGGGCAGGCAGTAGGCATGTTTGCGTCCCCTTCATCTATCTCCGGACTTTTTCAATCAATTTTATTAAATGAAGTTTCAAATATGTGATGAAATAAATTTTAGTTATAACTAAAACTTATGTGATATTTTATGTATTTATTAGTTATATTTAAAATAAAAAATAGGAGACTTTATGGATATAATTCCAAGGAATAAATATTTATCTCAAATTAAACCTTTTAAGAAAAAGAACATTATTAAAGTTTTAGTCGGGCATCGCCGTTGTGGAAAAAGTTACTTACTCAAATATCTCGTTGAACAATTTAAAAATAGCGAGCCAAAGTCTAACATTATTTTTATTGACAAAGAACTTTACGAGTTTGATTTTATTAAAGACGACAAAAGTTTATACGAATATATTAAGTCGAAAATGAAAAGAGGGTTTAATTACATTTTTATCGACGAAATACAGGACATTAAAAATTTTGAAAAAGTTCTCCGTGATTTGTACAAAAGAAAAAACACGGATATTTATGTAACCGGTAGTAATGCTCATTTATTCTCAAGCGAATTAGCCACCTACCTTTCCGGGCGATATATTAAAATAAGAATCAACCCTCTTTCTTACGTTGAGTTTTTACAATTTCACAATTTGGAAAACAATGATAAATCCTTAATGAAATACCTTCGATTTGGAGGAATGCCTTATTTAATGCACCTTGATTTGGAAGATGAAATCGTTTTTAGTTATCTTAAAAGTATTTACGATACCTTGATTTTAAAAGATGTGGTTTTACGGCATAATTTAAGAAACCTTGAATTCTTAATTAAGCTTACCAAATATCTCGCAGAAAATACTGACAATATCATTTCGGCAAATAAAATTAGCGCATACTTAAAGAATCAAAGAGTAAATGTTCCGGTGAATACAATTATTCACTACATTAATTTACTCGAATCTACTTTTCTTATCGACAAGGTTTCAAGAATGGATTTAAGAGGCAAGAAAGTATTTGAAATAAATGAAAAATATTTCTTCGGTGATTTGGGGCTAAGAAACTCACTAATCGGGTTCAGAGCGCAAGATATTGCTAAAATTATTGAGAACGCCGTTTACAACCATTTGATTTATTTGGGCTTCGATGTAAAAATCGGTGTGTTCTCGGGCAAAGAAATTGATTTTGTAGCAGAGAAAAAAAATCGTAAAATTTACGTCCAAGTCAGCTATTTAATTTCAGACCAAGCAACTTTGGAAAGTGAATTCGGGAACTTATTGCTAATCAAAGATAATTATGAGAAAATAGTCGTAAGCATGGATAAAATTTCCTTCGACAATTACGAAGGGATAAAACATTACACTTTAAGAGATTTCTTAACCGTTTCGAAATTGTAAATGCTTCAAATTATCATCCGACTTATCCCCAAATGTGTAACAGATTTTAAAAATACGGGAGTTAATCCATCCGCTTTCCCCACTTTTGTATGGCAAATATTTTGTATCTTTGCTCATTCGAAAAGTGGCGTTTGTTTGAAATATTTTTGCTTTTAACTAATTAAAAACAAACATCCCGAACCACTTTTATTTTTTCATTTTGATTTTTTAGAAAATAATTGAAACTTAAGGTTTGACAATGGTAAAGTACGAGCGCATATTTCTCACTGGATTTATGACCAGCGGAAAGTCCACAATAGGTAGTATTCTGGCAAACGGGTTGGGGTGGAATTTCTACGATTTGGACAAAGAAATTGAAGCTCTAAAAGGGAAAAAAGTAGCGCAAATTTTTGAAGAGGAAGGCGAAGAGGCATTTAGAAAATTGGAAAGTGAAATGCTTCGTGACATTTCCCGCGGTAAAAATGTTGTTATTGCACTCGGCGGCGGCACTATTGCCACTTTGGAGAATCTCAGTTTCTGCAAAACAAACGGAACGTTAATTTATTTGAAGGTGGAAGAAACCGAGCTTTTGCGTCGCTTGAAGAAAAAAGTTGATCGCCCCCTTTTCAAAGATTTGGTTTTAAGCGGAGCGTCCGAGGAGAAAATCTCACAAAAGATTAAGTACTTACTAAAAGAGCGTGAAAAGTTTTACAATCAAGCCGACATTGTTTTTAAAACAGGCACTTCATCCGTGGGCAAAACGGTTGACGAATTAGCTAAAATATTAAGAAGGTATTTCCGTGAAAAGAATCAAAGTAAACGCACTGACAAAAACATACAACGTTAACATCGGAAGCGAATTAAACGAAGAAATTGCAAAATTTGTAACGAAACATCCGTTTGGCGAAAACGTTTTCGTAATTGCGGATTCTAAAGCCTTCGGACTCCACAAGGAAAAAATATCTACGCTTGTAAAATCATTCCCGGGTAAGTCTCTCATTTACAAATTTGTAGCAAAAGAGAAAAATAAAAATTACATCGAAGTTCAAAAGTTACAAGCCCGTTTACTTAAAGCAGGATTCGGAAGGGACACGCTTTTACTTGCAATCGGCGGTGGAATAACCGGAGATGTGGCGGGCTTTGCCTCTGCCACGTACATGCGGGGCATTCCGTTTGTTCAAATTCCCACAACCGTCTTGGCTGCCGTCGATAGCTCCGTTGGCGGCAAGACAGGCATTAACTTTGAAAATGGGAAAAACATAATCGGTGCATTTTACCAGCCGGAAGCCGTTTTTATTGACAAAGTTTTTTTCAAAACATTACCGGAGACGGAATTAATTTCCGGCTTGGGTGAAATTGTAAAATACTCTTACCTCGCAGGCGGTAAATTTTTTGAATTTGTAAAAAACTCAATTGAGAAATACTTTGCACTTGACGAAAAAGTTTTAACAAAATTAATTTCTGATTCGGTTAAGATTAAATCCGCCGTCGTGGAGAGCGACGAAAAAGAAACCGGTTTGAGAAAAATTCTTAACCTCGGGCACACATTTGCTCACGCATTGGAAATAGAACAACAGCACAAAATAAATCACGGTGCGGCTGTGCTTGTGGGACTTGCAGCGGCGTTAAAACTCTCGGCGGACTTGGGTCTGCTTTCCGCAGAAAAATTTGAAGAACTAATTTTAACGCTTACATATGTAAAAAACAAAATTAAGCTCTCTTCACCGGTTGCAGGCAATGTTTACCGGTTAATGTTTAAAGATAAGAAAAAACAAAAAGGTGAAATTAAATTTGTTTTGCTTGGCGACGCAGGCATTGTTTATCCCGAAATGGCTGCGCCTAAAAATATTGTAATTAAATCATTAAAATTTGCTTTTGAATATTTTTAATAAACCTCATACGCTCTCAATACTGATTTTACTGGGCTTTACAATGCTTAGTGGTGTTGTGTGCCCGCAAATAAAGCACGAAACAAGAGCCGTGTGGGTGGCAACCAATTTCAGAATAGATTGGCCGCCGCAATCTTTTAATGAAGAACTTCAAAAGGAGGCCCTAAAACAAATTTTCCAAAGAATACGCTCATTAAATTTTAACACGGTTTACTTTCAAGTAAGAAGCAACGCAACGGTCATTTATCCCTCGAAGATAGAAGCGTTTTCCCCTTATTTTAAGGGGGGATTAGACGACTTCACCTCTTACGACCCTTTGGCATTTGCGATTAAAACCGCTCATAATCTCGGACTTGAAATTCACGCTTGGGTAAACGTTTTCAGATGCTTCTCCGGCTACGACAAATCCTTTTTAAACTACCCCAAACATTTAACATCGCTTCACAAAAATTGGATTGTGGAATATTTTAAAGAAGGAAGAAAAAGTCTCTGGCTCGACCCCGGACTGCCTGACGTTCAAAATTATTTAATTCGTTTGTTAAAAGAACTTGTAAATAATTACAACATTGACGGAATTAACTTGGACTATCTTCGATATCCCGGGAAAAATTTTGATGACTCTTTCTCTTACTCCGTTTACGGGCAAGGGACAAACAGAGCCGAATGGCGGCGAGAAAATATTGTTAATTTTTTAAGCACCGTTTACACGGAGCTGAAAAAAATAAATCCTTTTATTAAAATCGGAGTAGCGCCAATAGGTATTTACGAAAATAACGGAAGTGAAAAGAATTTTTCGGGATTTTCCGACGTGTTCCAGGATTCTTACGCCTTTCTAAAAAACAAAATAGTTGATTACCTTTCGCCCCAAGTTTATTGGGCTTTGGATGACTCTCCCCCGTTCCGCCCAATAGCGGCGGACTGGATTAAACATTCGAACGGTAGAAATATTGTGCTCGGTTTGGGAATTTACAAAAGCAAGGTGGCAAAAGAAATCCCTTCATTAATTAAACTCTCGAGAAAATTAGGTGCTGAGGGAATTGCATTCTTCCGCTACGATTATCTTTCAATAGTTAATTTCAAAGGATTTAAAGAATTTGCCTACCCTGCAAAAATGAACTGGATTAAAACCCGGGGCATTTTGCCCCCGGCTGAATTTACCGCAAAGGTTGTGAAGGATATTCCGCTAAAAATCAAATTTTATTGGCAGGAAAGTGCGCAAGACAAATTCACAGAACCGCCGACCTATTTTTCCTTATTCGTTAAAAACGGAGAAAAGGAAAATTTAATTACAATGATTCCAGCCGAACGGCATTCAACACTCCTTACAATAAATTCGCCTGCCAGAAAAGGATATTCCTTCCGATTAAAAGCTGTTGACAAACTTTGGAATGAGAGCAAAGGTGAGAAAAATGCTGGCGTAATCAACAAATATTTAATAAAAGAAATTACACTTAGAACCGGTACGAACTCCCCTCTCCTGTTCGAAGATAAAAACACAAGAATAATCAGCATTAATTCTGCTAATAAAGACTTATTAAAAATTTCTTTTCTACCCGCCAAAACCGAAGCAAACTCGGAACTTTCACTCCCTCTTTTACAGGGTAAAAATTTAATCTCTTTGCCGAAAGTTAAAAATACTAAAGCAATGAAATTGGAAATTGTAAAAGCAAGAAAAAGTTACCTGCTCGATTTACGTTAGAACAATTCCCAAATGTTTCCGTTTATTGGAATTTTTGAAATTCCCTTTTCCCCTTTGTCTCTTTCGTCCTTTCGATTACCGCCATTAAAAATCCAAGTGTAATGATAAGTACGCCTGTCCAAAGTAGGTTAACGTAGGGTTTAATGCTTGCTTCGATTGTAAAAATTTCTTTCGGCTTCACAGAATTAATATTCGTTTTAATATCGCTCAGCACTACGTCCACGCTACCCGAAGCATTGATATTTGTCAAACCTATTTTCAAATTTAATTTCGGAATTTCTACCGATGTAAAATCCTTCTTAGAACCTGCGATTTGAAATTCAGGGATTACCTCAAAGGACTTACTCCCTTTGGTCACTTCGATTCTCGCTCCGATTGAGAACGGTGCACCTTCCTGCATATTTTTAATTGATTCCTCCGTATAGTAGAAATCGGCAAAAGTTAATGCCACACCGTCAACAATTTTCGTCTCCCCTTTTATTAGATGAACACTTTTACCTTTCCCGCTCTTCTCTCCTTTGTTATTGTAACTGAGGGGAGTGACATAAATGTCTCTCGTTAAAGTTGTCAGAATGTACGGTTCGCGCATTAGTTCGTTGTTGAAATCCGAAACGTACATTACCGGATTGGCAACCCACGATTTCTTGCCGTCGTCGATTTTAACATCAAACTTGTATTTTTGATTTCTATCGAATGTGGAATAGCCGAGAAAAGTAAAATTGTAACCCAAAGCTTCTCGCGGTTGACTTTTCACAAGGTCGATATTAACTTTTTTAGAGTAACCACCGGTGGAAATAACACCGATTAAAAACATTGCCACTCCTATATGAGCAATGTAAGGGCCAAGCGAGGATGCTTTCCTTCGAATAATTTTAATTGCTATTTCACTGTTAACAATAAATGCAAAAATCGAAGAGAA
Source organism: Melioribacteraceae bacterium (assembly GCA_015486905.1). Lineage (GTDB taxonomy): Bacteria > Bacteroidota > Ignavibacteria > Ignavibacteriales > Melioribacteraceae > WFQV01. The sequence continues at coordinate 6,072 of WFQV01000249.1, forward strand.
GCAGAGCAATACAAACATTACTTTTGTAATTCCGCCGATGAAAATGAGAAGAAGTGTAAACACAACGGAAACAACAGTAGGTGTGACTAAACTTTTAAGTACCTTTTTACCATCATTGTATTTCCATTTAAGCAAAAGACTAAAGCCGTTTAACAATCCTATTATTATTGCAATCGGGAGATTCATTTCGTCATAAAAACGGGTTTCAACCGACTGCCCGAATATAGGAGCGGACGTACCTACGAAAATAATTATCGCGGAAGCCAAAAGAGTAACCGCGCCTGTAAAAAGAGCAAGTTCCCGGCTTAAGAAAGCATCTTCTTCACCGCTCGACTTTTCCAAATATTTCCAACGTAAAGCAAGTGAAATGATACTCCAAATTAAGAATGTAAGAATAAAAACCATTAGGAAGAAATAAACCATTGCACCTGGAGCTACAAACGAATGAACCGACGAATCACCTAAAATTCCACTGCGTGTGAGGAAAGTACTGTAAAGTACAAGCAGGTAAGTTAAAATTGTAAGAATTAAATTCGTGCGGGCGTATTTGCCTATCCCGCCTTCAGTTTTTAAGCTTTTTCTTTGAATTAACATTGTGTGAATTAATGCCACACCCACAAGCCACGGGATTAAGCTGGAGTTTTCCACCGGGTCCCAGCCCCAGTAACCGCCCCAGCCAAGCACACCGTAAGACCAATAGCCGCCAAGCATTATTGCTAATCCGAGAATCATCATCGCCGCTAAAGTCCAAGGCAAAGATTGTCTTACCCAGTCTTTGTAATCATTTTTGATTAAAGCCGACATTGCAAAAGCAAAAGGAACGGTAGTTAAAGCAAATCCTATGAAAAGCATCGGCGGGTGGATTTGCATCCAGAAATTCTGAAGCAGTGGGTTTAACCCGCGCCCGTGAATAATGAAATCGCTAAGCGGAATTCCGGCGGATTTCAAAACGGCGTAAAGTTGAGGGGACATTTTAACAAAAGCATTCCCGCTCGAAGGGTCTTGGAAAAGGAAATTTTGTAAAAAGCCTTTAGAGAAAAACCCAGAGTTAATATTCTTCGCACTGATGTAAGTTGTTTCTTTCCAAATGTAAGTAAACGGAGATTTTAACAACGGGTCAACCATTACTAATAAAAAGAAAGTGGCGAGTGTGAATGTAAACATCACCCTTGGTTCCAATTCATCCCGCTTGGAAGTGTAGCGCATTAAAACGAGTCCGACCAAAGCCATGAACAGCAGCCAGAGCATAAAGCTGCCTTCCTGCCCGGCGTAAAAAGTGGACATTAGCAATCCCAGGGACAAATCGTCGTTGCTGTAATTGAACACGTATTTAAATTGGTATTGATGTGTTAGAATAGCGTTCAACAATAAGCCGGATGCTACAAGTACGCCTATGACTGCAATAAAAAATCCTGCCCTTGCAGGCTTTAATGTATTTTCGTAACCTTTAATGCTCAGATAATACATTATTCCTGAAAAAACACTGGCGATAAGTGCCAGCGTTAGAAATATATTTCCCCACATATTTTTTCCTTTTTAGATTTTACGAAGTTGACTGTTCCTTGTATTCCGCTTGGTATTTCGAGGGACATTTAGTCAGGATGTTTGAGGCTTCAAAATAACCGTTTTTGTATTTGCCCGTAACTACCACGCTGGAAGAGGATTCAAAATTGTTCGGCATAGTGCCTTTGTAAACAACCTTCATTTCGTTACCTTCGGCATCTCTTAAGTAGAAAATAAAAATGTTCTTTTGCCTGTCAATTTCGTAACTCTTTTCTTTTACCCAAGCGCCGGTTGCTCTTACGGTGTGGTGGGTGCTCATTATTTTGGCGAAATCATTCTCATAGCTGATGTTGGTTTTCGTAAACAAATAAGCCATTACAGCAAGGAAAACAACAATGATAACTCCGCCTACAATATATTTATTCTTCATCTTCTTTCTCCTTAAACTCTTTTTCAACCTTTTCCAATTTCTTGTCGGTGTCCCAGATGAAAAGGAAAATTCCCAGCCAAATTGCCAGTACAATAATCATTACAATGTAAATTGAATTATTCTCAAGGAAAGAGCTTAAACCTTCCAAGTTTACCTCAAATTAATTTCTTAGACACTTTGTTGTAAATAATAATCGAACGTACTCTGATTTTCCACAGCCAGTAGTAAAGAATCGTAAAAGCAATAAGCGAACCAAAGAACACAAGCATCATATTGCCGTTCATTTTGAAGTCCACTACCGGACCTGCTGTTGTATCGTTAGCCGAACCCGGATGCAGTCCTACCATTATTCTTGGCATAATAAAAACAAAGAACGGGACGGTCAAGAAAGCAATAATGGAATAAACCGCCGAAAGCTGAGCTCGTTTGTTTTCGTTCTCAATTGCGGAACGTAGAGCAAAGAGAGAGCCGTAAATTAAGAACAGAACGAAAATGCTCGTCTCGCGCGGGTCCCAATTCCAGAAAGAGCCCCAATTAAATTTTGCCCAAATCGAACCTGTTATTGTTGCCAAAATTACAAAGACCATTCCCAATTGAAGTGAGGCAAGGGATTTAACATCATCGTCCAAATCCTTTTTGACTAAATATCTAATCCCGTAAATCATTGAGCCGAGGAAAGCAATAACAGCCAGCCAGGCCGTGGGAACGTGGAAGAAAATAATTCTTGCTTTTTCTCCCAACCCCGGAATAACGGGAAACTGATACCATCCCTCCGGCTTTGAAACAATCGGGAAAGCAACTCCCGCAACTATTACGAAGGTCATTAAAATTAAAAGTAATATTTTCAGAGTAAGCGATTTCAATTGTTTTTAATGCAAAATAATATTAAAAATTTAAATACTAATTTAAAGTTATTTCAAACAACTATAAAGAGATAACGAGAAGAATCGTTTGATAAACTAAACTTTTGAGTCATTAAGACGTTTTTTGATTTTGCAATTACTCTCAAAAGCGGCACTTGTGTTTTCCAATCTTTTAGCTGCTAAGAACCTTTTTAATAATCTAAAACAAATTTGAATCGTAGATTTCGAAAATCTTATCCTTCGGACGTATCTCATCGTACATTGAGCGCAAAGCATCGTAGGCTTTTTGATCGCCAAGGTAGTAGGCTCTTCTGTAATATTCTGCGGCTTTGGCTTCGTTCTTTTTAACCGAAATTCCTTTCTCGTAAATGAACCCCAAAGCGTTCAGAGCAGGAACGGAGCCTTTTTCCGCCGCTTCTTTTAGAAAGAGAATTTCATCCCGTAAGTTTTTATTTTTAGGTGCAAACAAAACAGAAGCAAAAGCAATTCGAACTTCTGCTTCCTTACTTCCTTTTTTTACGGCTCTACCCCAATATTCCTGTGCCTTGTTAGGATTTTTTTTAACCGTTGCACCGTTAAAATATGCCGCTCCCAATTCAATAAGTGCGGGAATGCTGCCATGCTCGGCAGCTTTCTTTAAGAGTTTTAACGCCTGTTCTTTTGTTATTTGGAAAGAAAAATTAAGCGCCGTTAAAGCCGCCCAAACATATTCGGCGTCACTGTTGCCAACTTCGGTAAGTTTCTTTAAACGCTTGAAAAATCTTTCGCTCTGGGTTAAACGAAGCACAGCCGTCGAAGTTTCCGCCGAGCCTAATCTTATTGCTCGCAAGTAATTTAACACAGCCCTTAATGTATCTTTTTTAACGTCCACACCATATTCGTAAAACTTACCTAAAAATCTGTACGCATTAGGCGAACCATAAGAAGCGGCTTCTCTAATCACGTTAATGGGTAATGGCTTGGCTTTGGTCGAATCATATTTTTTCACACCCAATCTATTAAATAATTCCTTTTTGTTTTTCTTCAACAATTTCTCCATTTCTTTTCCCTTCGCCCGCCTTGTGGAATCGGTCTCGAAGTTGTAAAAACTTAATTCGTAATTTGAATTCAACAATTCCGTTTGCGGGTTGTAAGAATAATTAATAGCAGTAACATTTCCCGAGGTGTCTATGTCCGCTTCTTTGGGAAAGTTTGAAAGAAAAACTATGCCGCTTTCTTTCATCCGTTTCAGAAGTTTTATTGCCTCTTTGTTCTTTTTTTTCGCCGCTCTCTTCAACCAAAAGTATGCTTTTGCGTAATTCCTATTCACCGCCAAGTTTTCTAAGTAGAACGTTGCAAAAATATATTCCGCTTCGGGCATGCCGGATTTTGCAGCGTATTCGAAATGCTTGAAAGCTTTGAAGGGGTTCCACTTAACACCCACGCCGTTTAAGAGCATTATTCCCAAATTAAAATGTGCAGTTGTTAAATTTTGAGCTGCTGCTTTTTTAATCCAGTAAATTGCTTTTGCCGTATCTTTAGGAAAGCCTTTACCCAAGAGGTAACGCAGGCCAAGCTCATGCTCGGCAAAGGGGTCGCCGCTTTTTGCATCTTTCATTAACAGATAGCCGGCAACAAGCGGGTAAGAGCGGTATTTGGGTTTAAATACCGGAGGATGAAAAAACGGATTTTTCTTGAATGCTTCGCTCTTGGTCGTATCTTGTGCAAAAGATTGCGAAAACAAAATTATTAATATTAAAAATATTTTTTTCAAATGAACTTTTAATTTGTTTAATATTAAAAACAATTCTTAGCTTTACAAAGTTTAAAACATTACCCGAAAAAACAAAACAATTTGAAAACAAACAATAAAGGTTGTCGTTCGAGTGCTCGTCAATTCTCAATCGCAAGACGCAAGAAGTCTGAACCATTTCAAGTACTCGTCAATCGTAATTCATTCAGTCTTAGTTTAGGAGTTTAGTTCGCCTTCGGCGGTTTAGAAGTTTAGAGGTTCAATGGGACAAAGGGATGATTGGATGAGTGGATGGGTGGATATCAGATAACAGCAAATTTTTACTTTTTAATTTTGACTTTCTAATTTTTAATTGTCCAATCTGCGGAAATCATAATCCATCATGAAAATCAGCGTCCCATTACTTGTCATTCATTCGGTCTTCGTTTAGGAGTTTAGTTCGCCTTCGGCGGTTTAGAAGTTTAGAGGTTCAATGGGACAAAGGG
>WFQV01000250.1 GCA_015486905.1 Melioribacteraceae bacterium
AATACCGTTGAAGTGCCTTAAAAATAAGTTAAGATGACAACAAAAGAACTTTTAAAACAAGTTAGAGAAATAGAACTAAAAACCCGGGGAGTAGTTAACGAAGTATTCTCAGGTGAGTACCATTCCGTTTTCAAAGGGAGAGGAATGGAATTCTCGGAAGTGCGGGAATATCAGATTGGGGACGACATCCGCTCAATCGATTGGAACGTAACGGCACGGTTCGGACATCCTTACGTGAAAATATTTGAGGAAGAACGTGAGCTTACCCTAATGCTGTTAGTCGATATGAGTGGCTCGCAGATGTTCGGAACGTTCGAAAAAACCAAACAGCAAATTGCCGCAGAGCTTAGCGCAATACTTGCTTTCTCCGCAATGAAAAACAACGACAAGGTCGGGCTTATTCTTTTTACCGACAGAATTGAAAAATTCGTTCCTCCCAAGAAAGGCAAAAGTCACGTTCTACGTTTAATCCGCGAAATACTTTCATTCACGCCCGAAGGGAACGAAACAAATATTAAAGCGGCGCTCGAATATTTCAACAGCGCAGTGAAAAAGAGAAGCATTACATTTTTGATTTCGGATTTTTTAGACGAAGGCTACGACAGAATCTTAAAAACCGTCGGGCGAAAACACGATTTCATCGGAGTTATTCTGAAAGATCCGCGGGAAATGGCAATGGAAGGATTCGGCTTGGTTAGGTTCAAGGATTTGGAAACCGGGGAGGTTCGCTTTCTCGACACAAGCGATGAGAGAATTGCAAATTACTACAAAAGCAAAATGAAGGAATTGGAAAACAGAAGGAAATCCCTTTTCATCTCGGGTGGCTTGGACAAAATAGAAATCAACACTAACGAATCCTACATTAAACCGCTAATACAATTTTTTAGAGTGAGAGAAAAGAGATGGTAAGAATTTTTGTACTTCTATTATTGATTATCCCGCGTTTCCTTTTCGCTCAAACAATTGAAGTCGAAGCAAAGACGGACTCATCTCTTTACCTCGTCGGGGATTACATTCATTACAAAATAGAACTAAAGTACGATAAAAACATTAAGGTTTATTTCCCTTCGGTTAAGGATTCCGTTAAAGATGCCGAATTTATTTCCGAAGAGCCGGTTAAGAAAGAAGAAAACGGTAATAAAATAATTGAGCTGAGAGATTTTGTCTTTTCGAAATATGATTCCGGCTCCGTAACTTTTCCTCGCATCCCCATTCTTTACTCCGTCGGTTCGGATACTACCAAATCCATCATCCGAACGAATGAAGTAAAAGTTGCCGTTCAAATAATTCAAGTTGACCCACATGGAAAAATTCAGGATGTTAAACCGCCGTTGAAAATACCTTTCCCGTGGTGGGTTATTTTAATTGCCACCCTCGGCTTGATTGCTGTTGCCGCCCTTGTCTATTGGCTCTGGCGACGTAAGCAATTGAAAAACACGGAGAAAAAAATTGTTCGGAGAGTTGTTATTCCGCCCGACAAATTAGCCTTAAAACGACTTTACGAATTGGACGAAAAGAAACTGTGGCAGCAAGGGAAAATCAAAGAGTACCATTCGGAGATTACCGAAATAATCCGCCGATATTTCGAGGAAAGGTTCGGAATTCTGGCAATGGAATCCACGTCGTTGGAAATAATTGACAGGCTCGCCAAGATTGACGAAGCAGGCAAAATACTCGACACAACGAGGGAATTTTTAAGCAATGCGGATTTGGTGAAATTTGCCAAGTTCGAACCGATGCCAAGCGTTAACGAAGAAATGATGAAACAGGCAATTGAAATCGTAAAAACAACACCGCTCGAAAAAGCCGAGCCAAAAGTGGAGGAGGAAGCAAATGTTTAGAAACATCACCTTTGCTTATCCATATTTGCTTTACTTGCTCCTTCTTATTCCTATCTTCGTTTATTTTTACATTCGAAAGTTTAAAACAAATGTGGCGGAGATTAACTTCCCCTCGCTGAAAATCCTTGAAGGTGCAAAAAAAACTTTACGGGAAAGATTGGTGCATTTACCCTTCACTTTGAAAATGCTTTCCCTCGCTTTCTTAATAGTAGCCGCCGCTCGCCCCCAAACATTTTCCACCGGTGAAAATGTTTACACGGAAGGAATTGACATCGTAATGCTGTTGGATATTTCAGGTAGTATGCTTGCCGAGGATTTTAAGCCAAACAGACTCGAAGCAGCGAAAAAGGTAATAGATAAATTTATTCAAGGAAGGAAAAACGATAGAATAGGGCTGGTGATTTTTGCACGTGAAAGTTTTACTCAATGCCCTTTGACAATCGATTATTCCGTCCTTCGTGAATTACTGAAACAGATTAAAAGCGGAATGCTGGAAGATGGAACGGCAATCGGGATTGCAATTGCTAACGGTGTTAACCGCTTGAAGGATTCAAAAAGTAAAAGCAAAATAATGATTCTCTTAACCGACGGCGTTAACAATGCCGGAGAAATTGACCCCATTACCGCCGCGCAAATTGCTAAGGATTACGGAATTAGAATTTACACCGTTGGCGTGGGAACAAGGGGAAAAGCACCTTATCCCTTTATGACGCCTTTCGGCAAGCAGTACCAAATGGTACCGGTTGAAATTGACGAAAATACTTTGCGACAAATAGCTCAAATTACCGGAGGTAAATATTTTAGAGCAACTGACAATAGAAAGTTAGCTGAGATTTACCGTGCAATCGACAAAATGGAAAAAACCCGTATTAGAGTTACTTCTTACAGACATGCTTCCGAAAAATTTTACTCTTACGCAGGCATAGGGCTACTCTTCCTTTTGATTGAAATTTTACTTTCTAACACTTATCTAAAAAATTTGCCTTAAAGGAGAAGTGAATGTTTAGGTTTGAACATAGCGAATATTTAATGCTTCTTTACATTCTCCCGGTATTGATTGCGCTTTACTGGTTTGCCTCTTACCGCCGTGCAAAGAAACTTAAGGAATTCGCACGCTCCCGAATGGCTGACGTACTTTACCCGAAACTTAGCAATAAAAAACGACTCGTAAAATTCACACTTAAGTTTTTAGCAGTTACTTTAATTATTTTTGCACTCGCTAATCCTCAGCTGGGTTCGAAAATAGAGGAAGTGAAACAAGTGGGAATTGATGTTTACATTTGTCTCGATGTTTCCCTTAGTATGACCGCCGAAGATATTAAACCGAACAGATTGGAAAAAGCAAAATACGAAATCTCGCAACTCATTCGGAAATTGCACGGCGACAGAATAGGTCTCGTTGTTTTTGCAGGGAATGCTTATATTCAAATTCCATTAACAACCGATTACTCAGCCGCCAATCTTTTACTCAATGCCGTAGATGTTAACTCCGTTCCCGAACCGGGTACGGCAATTGCTTCTGCAATTAGACTGGCGATTAATTCATTTAAGAAGGACGCCAAAACTCAAAAGGCAATCGTGGTAATTACGGACGGCGAGGACCACGAAGGCAACCTTAAACCTGTAATTCAAGAGGCAAAAGATAAAGGAGTTTTAATTTACACAATCGGGCTCGGCTCACCCGCCGGTGTTCCCATTCCGCTTTACAATTCCGCCGGGCAGAAAATCGGTTACAAGAAAGACCGTTCGGGTCAAGTGGTTCTTACCAAATTAGACGAAGCAACATTAAAAGAAATTGCCGATGAAAGCGGCGGTAAATATTTCC
>WFQV01000251.1 GCA_015486905.1 Melioribacteraceae bacterium
ATTCTTAATTTTTAATTTTCAATTGAACAATCCGTATTCCATTGTACAATCAGCGGAAATCATAATTTTTCATGAAAATCAGCGTCCCATTCCCTCCGTGAAAATCCTGCAACAATCCGTGTTATCCGTGTTCTATTGTCAAATCTGCGTTCTATCGTCATTTGTCAAAGCTTTTTTACAGAAGAGGATTTATTCATTCCAAAAACGTTTTAAGTCGGGTTTGAATTTCCTAGGTCGTTGCAATTCGTATTGGTAAATTACTTTACCCAAATTTGCGAGGAAAGGAATTCCGATTGTGTCGTATTCGTAATGATCGTCGTTGTAAATGCCGTTCTCATTTACATGAATTACGGCGCTCAGCATAAACTCCACGCCCTGTTTAATGTCCGCAATGTAAGCAACTTCGGTCAAGAAACCGTAAGCGAGTCCGCTCTTGCTGAATATTTTCAAATAGTCGGGAACATTCTCCTTCGTCCCACCGTAAATAAAAGCCTTCACGTAACTGTCGTAGTAGGAAGTGTCATTAGCAAACAATTCGGATTTCCGAGGCGGGATGGACATATATTTATAAAGGAATTTGTAATCATTCTTAGTTAAATTAAAACGCATTTTAGGCGGAACGGAAGAAGGGAAAATAACTGCCTTTAAAATTTTCGTTAATGTTTTCAAGGAGATGTAATTCTTTTGGGAAAAGTCCATCGGCTCATTAATTAATTTCCCATCGTAATAATAACCTTTCCCCAATAATATGTTTTTCAAATCAAACTTTTTCTTCAGCACGCTTTTCTTTGGCGGTTGAACGTAAAGGACTTTGTCGCCTTTGAAAAAAATCATTTTATGCGTCAACATATTTTCTTCGTGAGAAAGAGAGATTGAAAGTCTGTGCTGAATTAGAACATCCTCGTAGCCCTTATTCCATAGGGTTTCGTTAAGGTATTGCGGACTTAAAAATTCGTAAAGTTTGTTAAAAGCGTTGTTATCGCTAATCAGAAAAACCCTTTCAACGCATTCGGCAATGTTAGAAATTTTCTTAGCCTCATTTGAATCCGAGAGCAAATGTTCAAGACCTACATTGTTGGTATCGATTAAGAAATCGGTTTCTTTTTTAACACCGTACTTTTTCAAGCGGTTAATTTTTTCCAACGCTACGAAAGATGCGGGCATTTTAACACTGCTTGCCGGGTAAAAATAAAAGCTCGAATCCAAACGGAAATCATATTCCTTAAAAGAGGGGACATTGTTCTTATCGCGGTTTATTTGAGTGTAAATTATTTGAATTTCGTACTTGGCGGGATTTTCAATTGCGGGGGAAAGTTCGGACTTGTGAGCGTTAAGAATTTTCGTTAAAGTATTTTGCTGTGCTAACATCAAAGCTCCCGAAAATAAAAGTAACAATAACGTTAAAATTTTTTTCATTTTTCCCTTCATGCATTAATTAATTCGTCAACAACTTTAAGGTAAGTCAAATAATCCGAACGGCTGAAGCAAACAAAAATCACCTTTTCGGGCATCTCGTTTTTTTCGAGGAAATCTTTAACCGTTTTAACGGCAATGCGGCATGCTCTTTCAAACGGGAATCGGTAAACGCCCGTACTTATTGAGGGAAAGGCAATTGTTCGAACTTTGTGTTCAACCGCAACTTCCAACGAACGTTGGTAACAACTTGCAAGCAGAGCGTCTTCATTATTTTTGCCACCGTACCAAACCGGGCCAACCGTGTGAATTACATATTTTGCCGGCAAATTGTAACCTCCGGTAATTTTCGCATCCCCCGTATCACAGCCGTTTAACGTTCGGCATTCTTCCAAAAGTTTTGGACCTGCCGCCCGGTGAATTGCACCATCAACTCCACCGCCGCCCAAAAGAGTTCTGTTTGCGGCGTTTACTATTGCGTCAACTTCATAAGTGGTAATGTCGCCTTGTGAAACTTCAATTCTTTCTTTGAGCATCTTTTTCCCCTACGACTTTTTCAAAACCAACGGTTTAAAATAATTAAATTCATTCAATTTGGGAAAGGGAAATTTTTAATAACCTAATTAAAAGACAATTTATTCCAGGTAACAAACCCCTCTTGATAAAAATTTACGATTTACCATTGACAATTTACAATTTACGAAACACAGTTCTAAAGGATTAAAATTGGTATCCTATTCGGACGGATATTTCAGGCAGAAATCTCTGCGTTTGGTAATTTGAATTATCGACATTTATATTCTTGTCACCCCAAATTCTCAAATGACCGGCGAAAAAAGGATTGAGATAGAAGTTGTAGTAAACAAACCAAAGGTAGCCGACCGAACCGGTTAAAAAGATATTGTTGAACGTTCCCGTTGCTTCCGAATAAACGTTTTGTACTAAGCCGGCGGAACTTTCACCTCCCAGGCTGAACCAAATACCGTTCAATCTTACACTGGAAGTAAAAGGGAAATAATCCAAATACAGTCCGATATTTTTGTAGCTCAAGTTTTTAAAGTCGGCATCGTTCACAAACTCGGGCGGATATTTCAATGAATAATTTGTTCTTACTTTGAAGTAATAATAACTAAGCCAAAAGCTAACGTCGTAGCCGCCGTAATAATAAACCACGGGGTCGAGCGAGACTCCTGCATTAAATTCCGAATTACTCCACTTCAATTCCTTTCTCAATGAATCGTTTTGCGCGTGAATATTTATTGTGAGAGTTAATAAGACTAATAGAATCGGAATTTTATTCATATTTTAATATTATTGTTTTTTAATTGTTAAAATTATTAAAATTTAAGGATAAATGAGAGTCTTTTTTAGTACAATATTTTTGCTTTTAACTTTTACCTTTCAATTGCTTCCTCAGGGCAGGGAACTTGACTCCCTAATAACGGCAGGAGTAAATCAAATTTACGGAATTAAATTCAAAGATGCCGATTCCACTTTTAAGCTGGTAATGAAAAAATATCCCGATAACCCCGCCGGTGTTTTCTTTGACACAATGATTGGATGGTGGAAGATAATGCTTGACCTAACAAGCGAAAAGTACGACCAAAAGTTCATTGGCGATTTGGGAAAGACTATTGACTTTTGCAACAAGATTTTGGACAGAGACCCGAACAACACGGAAGCAATGTTTTTTAAAGGAGGTGCGCTCGGTTTTAGAGGTAGGCTCTATTCAATCAGGAAAGAATTTTTCAGAGCGGCTTTAGATGCTAAAGATGCTCTGCCCCTTGTTTACAAGGTGCATGAAATTGCCCCTACGAATAAAGACGTTGAGCTGGGTTTCGGTATTTACAATTACTATGCTGAAGTAATTCCCGAAAAATATCCTTTCATCAAACCGTTTATGATTTTTTTCCCCGGCGGTAACAGAATCAAAGGAATAGAACAAATTAAAGACGTTGCCAATAATGGCCATTATGCAAAAATTGAAGCCACTTATTTCTTATTGCAAATTTATTACAGCTTCGAAAAAAACTACGACTCCGCTATGGTTTACGCAAAGAAACTGTTAAAAAGATTTCCCGACAATCCGGTATTCGATTCATACCGCGGCAGAATTTACGCTCACAAAGGAGATTGGGAAAAAACGGCGGAAATATTTCACAGCATCTACAAAAAATGTTTAGCCGGGTTTCCCGGTTACAATGAGCGGGTTACAAGGGAGGCAACCTATTACATTGGCAACTGGTTCAAAATAGAAGGGCAAATGGATTCGGCAATTGCTTATTTAAAGATTTCCGCGCGGCTATCTAAGAAATTAGACAAAAAGAAACAAACCGGCTTCCTTGCAAATTCTCTCCTCTATTTGGGAATGGCTTACGACGACTTAGGCTATCGAAAGCTCGCGGTTGAAAAATACAAAGAAACTTTGGACGTGGAAGATTTTCACAGCTCTCATCAATTAGCCAAAAGATACCTCAAGAGACCTTACGTTTATTGGAAACGAAGGTTAAAAAAAGGAAGCATTAGAAAGAAGTAGTTACCCCCATTCTGTGTAAGCTGCCGATTTCCCCGAGGGAAGAGAAAGCATAGTCGAAACGGTAACGCTTTATTTTGATTCCGATTCCGAAATTAAAGCCTGCAAGTCCTGCAGTTGTTCCAATTTTTAATTCCTGCCTCTTTTCGTTGTCGAAGCCAAAACGAAAACGAAGAACTTTACTGATTCGCAATTCTCCACCAAGGCTAAAGAATTTCAATCTCTCTTTGAAATTCACCGTGCTTTCATTCAATTTATTGAGTGAAAAGTAAAAAGTAAACGGCAGATGCGCCAAAGTTTTTGAAGCTCCAAGCCGGACGTCGAGGGGTAATTTTTCCTTTATACCGGCATAAGAGGAAAGCTGGAAGCCGGCATTAAGAGCGGAGAATCCAAAGCTCCAACGGGAATCGGGAAGGTAGTAAAGTAGTCCCACATCCATTGCGGCGGCTGTTGAGTTCCTGTCAGCTATTCCGGAATAAATAAATTTAACACTTGCACCGTAGTAAAAATTTTTGCCCAATACATTCGAATAGCCTGCAACAAAAGCCAAATCCGCCGCGCCGAACTCACCGTTCTTGTTCCCAAACTCGTCGGCTTTTGTAAATCTTCCGTAATTAATATATGCTACCGCCCCGGATATTCTGCCGATGCCTTTAACATCCCTGGAGTAAGATAAACTTGCCGAGTTAATATCCAATAAGTGTTTCAAATACGAGAAAGAAGCCTGCTGTCCCTTAATTAAATTAAGTCCGGCGGGATTGTAAAATATTACATTGGGGTCGTCCGTATTGGAAACAAAAGCTCCTGCCAGTGACGCGGCTCGGGGACTAATGTCCAATCTTAAAAAATCAAATGCCGTTTGGGAATAAAGAACACTCGTAAAAATAAATGTGAGAAGTAATGTTATCTTTTTCATAATTTCCTAAAATTTAACTTCGATTTTAAAGATATTAAATGATAAAGGCAAGGGAAATTAAGCTGACCTTTCCATATTTTGCTAAAAAAAAGTATGCTTTGGGGTAAAAATAAATTTTTGACGTGTAATCAGCGAAACCAAATGAAACCGATATTATTAATTTTTCAACACACAACTTGTACCGGATTGTTGGATAATTGTATGGATGGATGATCCGACTACGTTGGGCTTCGTCGCGACAGGTGTTTTTCGCCAGACGCGAGAAGCAAGATGTAAGAAGTTTGAGCCCTTTCGAGTACTCTTAAATCATAATTTGTTCGTTCTTCGTTTAGAGGTTTAGGG
>WFQV01000252.1 GCA_015486905.1 Melioribacteraceae bacterium
AATGATTAACATTCAGAAGTACGGTAACACTACAGGTGCAACAATTCCTCTTTGCTTAACCGAGTGGTACCGTGATGGGAAATTACACAAAGGGGATAAACTTATTCTTGCCGCTTTCGGCGGCGGTTACACCTGGGGCTCTTCCTATTTGGTTTGGAGTATGGACTAAATGGGTAAACGGGCTTTTGTTTTCCCGGGGCAGGGTTCACAATACGTGGGAATGGCTAAGGATTTGTACGATAATTCGGTGGAAGCCAAAGAAATGATTTTAACCGCCGAGGAAGCTATCGGCGCACCTCTGGCTCACACCATGTTCTACGGTCCCCAGGAAGCTTTGAAACAAACGGAAGTTACCCAGCCTGCGATTTTTGTCCACAGTGTTGTGCTTTCAAGTCTTTTGAGGCGACTCAGTCCTGACATGGTAGCCGGGCATTCATTAGGGGAATTTTCTGCTCTCGTAGCCGCCGGTACCCTTCAGTTTTACGAGGCTGTTAAATTGGTGAGGGCACGCGGTGAAGCAATGCAAAAAGCAGGAGCTGAAAATCCAGGTACAATGGCAGCGGTAATTGGAATGCTTCCCGAAAAGATTGAAGAAATTTGCAAAACGGCTCGCCGGAAAGGAATTGTTCAATGTGCTAATTTCAATTCACCGGGTCAAATTGTAATTTCCGGCAGTGTGGAAGGCGTACACGAAGCAATGAAATTGGCAAAGGAGGACGGTGCTAAATTGGTTAAAGAACTTGTGGTCTCGGGTGCCTTTCATTCTCCTTTAATGAAATCCGCCAAGGAAAAGCTCAAAACAAAAATGGATTCTACCAATTTTTACGATGCCAATATTCCCGTATATTCAAACGTTACGGCAAAGCCGGTTACGAACGCAGAAGAGTTAAAAACCAATTTGTTGCTTCAACTTATCTCGCCTGTTAGGTGGGAAGAAACGATTAAAAATATGATTTCTGACGGCGCCGAAGAATTTGTGGAAGTAGGTCCCGGTAAAGTACTTCAAGGGTTGATTAAAAGGATTGACAGAAATGTTAAAATCAGCGGAATAGAGAAATTTGAAGATTTGGAAGAGTTTATTTGAGTAAAGATAAAGTAATTACACAGCAAGTTTAAGATTTTTGTTTGTTCATTGTATTATGGATTTTATTTACAACCCGCCCCCTTAATCCCCCTCCTTTCGAGAAGGGAGGAGGGAAAAAAGTCCTGGCTTTTTATGTAAATTTGACAGGGGGTGGGTTGAGACTAAAAGATTTGAATTTAATTTTAGAAGCTTTGGATTAGATTTAATGAATATTGGCTAATATTTTTCATTAAAGATTATGTCAATGGAAATAATTTTAATTAAATTGCAACTTGTATTTTAAATTTTTAGAGATTAGGGGTCATTGTTTTGGCTGAAAAGAAAAGAGCATTAATTACAGGCGGTACGCGGGGAATCGGTAGAGCTATTGTGGAAGAGTTTCTGCAAAGCGGTTTTGCCGACGTAGTTTTCTTCTATCGCAGTTCCGACGATGCTGCAAATGAATTAGCAGAGAAATATTCCTCCGGCGAGTTCAAATTAAAAGGTATTAAAGCTGATGTTTCCGATTTTACCCAAGTAGAGAAAGCTGTTACCGAAACTATTGAATTTTTAGGTGAAGTTGATGTACTTGTAAATAATGCCGGAATTACGCGGGACAATCTTCTGCTCAGAATGTCGGAAGAGGAGTTCGACGCTGTAATTAATGCAAATCTGAAAAGTGTTTTTAATCTTACCAAAATAATTTTAAGGCCGATGATTAAACAAAGAGGCGGAAGCATAATCAACATTAGCTCGGTTGTGGGAATTACAGGCAACCCGGGTCAGGCTAATTATTCCGCTTCCAAAGCAGGTATTATCGGTTTTACAAAATCAATTGCAAAGGAAGTTGCTTCACGTAATATTAGAGTTAACTCGGTTGCACCAGGATTCATTGAAACGGATATGACGGGTTCCTTAAACGAAGAACAGAGGAAATCTTTAATGGACGTAATTCCATTAAAACGAATCGGTAAAGCCGGGGAAATTGCCACAGTAGTTAAGTTTTTAGCCTCGGACGATTCTTCCTACATCACAGGGCAGGTTCTTACTGTGGACGGCGGAATGGTAATGTGATTTTTAAACATAATTAACTTATTCACTAATTAAATTAAGGAGACTAAAATGGATCTCGAAGCAAAAGTAAAAGAAATAATTATGGACAAATTGGGGGTTGAGGAATCACAAATTACTCCCGAAGCTTCTTTTACAAATGACCTCGGTGCGGATTCATTGGACATCGTGGAACTGGTTATGGGTTTTGAATCGGAATTTGACATTTCTATTCCCGACGAAGACGCCGAGAAAATTTCTACCGTTGGCGATGCCATTAACTACATTAAGGAGAAAACAGCTAAAGAAGAATAGATTTACTACGGGATTATAGCATTTACCTATAATCCCTTTTCTTTTTTCTCTTCAGCATTAGGAGACTTTAATGGAAAAACGCAGAGTGGTAATTACCGGTATGGGTGCCGTTACGCCCATTGGTAATACATTAGAAGAATATTGGGAAGGTTTGCTCGCAGGCAAAAGCGGAGCAAATTTAATCACTCGCTTCGATACGGAGGGGTTTGCAACAAAATTTGCTTGCGAAGTTAAAGACTTTGACCCTTCGAAATACATTGACCGTAAGGAAGCCCGCAGAATGGACCGCTTTACTCATTACGCGCTTGCTACTGCTCAAA
>WFQV01000253.1 GCA_015486905.1 Melioribacteraceae bacterium
ATACGCATCGCCGACCCTTACTGCGACAAAATATTAGACCCGTGGAACGACAAGTACATCGATAGTTTGACTTACCCGCATCTGAAGCCCTACCCGCTTGGCAAAACCAACGAAGCTGTGTCGGTATTGGAGACAGGACAGGAACCTTTTAATTGGACTGACTCTGATTTTAAAAGACCTCCAAAATCAAAGTTAGTTGTTTATGAATTACTAATTCGGGACTTTTTAAAAGACCACAATTACCAAATTTTAACAGACACACTAGACTATTTTAAAAGACTCGGCGTTAATGCAATAGAGCTAATGCCGATAATGGAGTTCGAGGGTAATTTGAGCTGGGGTTACGATACATCGTTTCTGTTTGCACCCGACAAATATTACGGTACAAAAAAAGCATTAAAAACTTTCGTGAACGAAGCTCACAAAAAAGGAATAGCTGTTATTTTGGACATTGTATTGGACCACGCATTCGGGCAATCACCTTTCGTTAGGCTTTACAGCTTGGGACGTTACGGACCGCCCTCGGCGGACAATCCGTGGCTTAACCCTGATATGAACCCGAACAAAGCAGGTTACCAGGGACCTCACCCTTATGGCGTGGGTTACGACTTCAACCATGAAAGCAAATACACACAAGCACTTGTGGACAGAGTAAACCGCTATTGGATTAAAGAATTTCACGCAGACGGCTACCGTTACGATTTGTCGAAGGGCTTTACGCAAACCTACTCCGGGGATGACGTTAACAAATGGGGAGAGTACGATGCCTCCCGAATTGCCATTTTAAAAAGGATGGCGGATAAACTGTGGGCATTCGACCCGAAAGCCTACATTATCCTCGAACATTTTGCGGTCAACAGCGAGGAAACAGTACTGGCAAATTACGGAATGATGCTTTGGGGTAATTTAAACCACGAATATTTGGAAGCGGCTATGGGTTATTCTTCCAACCTTACTTGGTGTTCTTACAAAGCAAGAAATTGGAAAGACCCCAATTTGGTTGCCTATATGGAAAGTCACGACGAAGAGAGAATGATGTACAAAAATTTGAAATGGGGAAATTCAAGCGGTTCTTACAACATTAAAAGTCTGAACACTGCTTTAGATAGGGTAAAGTTAGCCTCTGCTTTCTTTTTTACAATTCCCGGACCTAAAATGATGTGGCAGTTCGAAGAATTGGGTTACGATTACTCAATTGATTACAACGGCAGGACGGGAGAAAAGCCCA
Organism: Melioribacteraceae bacterium; assembly: GCA_015486905.1. Classification (GTDB taxonomy): domain Bacteria; phylum Bacteroidota; class Ignavibacteria; order Ignavibacteriales; family Melioribacteraceae; genus WFQV01. The sequence continues at coordinate 1,229 of WFQV01000253.1, forward strand.
TTCGATGGGACTATTACCAAGACCCCGACAGAAGCAGGCTTTTCAAAACCGTTGCTGCAATTATTAAATTAAAAAATTACGCCGCATTCAATACCCGTAACTTTTCGATGAGCGTTGGTGGTTACGCTAAAAGAATAAACCTTTACGATTCCACAATGAACGTTGTCGTTATCGGTAACTTCAAAGTTACTTCTCAAAGCATAAATCCCAATTTCCCCTCCGCGGGTAAATGGTACGATTATCTTGACGGAGACAGCATTAGCGTTTCAGATGCTTCCGCTTCGGTTACACTTTCCCCCGGGGAGTATCATATTTACACAAGCGTCAGATTGCCCAAACCCGATATCGGGGGCACTTCCCCCGTGGAAAAAAGTTCGAACAATCTTCCCGTTTCTTTTTCGCTTGCGCAAAACTACCCTAATCCATTTCCCGCGGGTGGCGGGACAGGTAATCCAACAACAACAATAAAATATAGTATTCCATCTGTCATTTCGAATCCGAGCGAAGCGAGTGGTGAGAAATCTCATAGAATTTCTTCCCAGTCAAGGTGGGGTTGGAATGACAACATTAATGTAACTTTAAAAGTTTACGATGTATTGGGTCGCGAGGTTGCAACACTTGTAAATAAAGTACAAAAGCCGGGGAATTATTCCGTTAAATTTAATGCTAATAATCTGACTTCGGGTGTTTACTTTTACCGGCTAAAAGCCGGAAACTTTTCCGAAGTAAGGAAAATGGTGTTGATTAGGTAAGCAGTGCAAAAAGAATAAACGGACGGAATGGAAAACGGTTTCGGCTTTTAAGAATGCTGATTCTTCACATTCAAGTAGAAGAAAATTCCGGCAATGGTTTTTGAATCTTTTATTTCACCGTTTAAAATCATTTCCACGATTTTGTCAACGTGAAGCTTTAAAATTTCCATTCCTTCCTCACCTTCTTCGAGGGCGGAACTTCCGCTTTGCAAATCTTCCGCAAGAAAAATGTGAAGCTCCTCGGAAGAGTAACCCGGCGATGTGTAAATTGAACCCAAGCGTTTGATGCTGCCCGCCGTGTAACCGGTTTCTTCCTTAAGCTCTCTTGAGGCACAAACAAGAGGATCTTCATTATTGTCCAATTTGCCTGCAGGAAGCTCAATCAAAACTTTTTGAAAAGGATAGCGATATTGTTTGACGAGTAGTATTCCCGAATTGTCTGTTAGCGCAATAATCACCGCTCCACCGCGATGCAGCACAACTTCCCTTACGGAAAGATTACCGGTGGCTTTGTATTTAATGTTGTCAAGCCGTACGTCAAAGACTTTCCCCGAAAAAATTTTTTTCGAATCGATAATTTCAAAATTTACTTTCTGTCCCAATGGATATCGCTCTCAGTCGTTTTCATAATATGGTATCAGCTCGTGGCCCAAATACTTAAGAACGGCGGTAATCACGCCCAAATCGTCGAGGTAACCGACAAGTGGTGCAATGTCGGGTATTGCATCGATGGGACTAATAAAATAAATGAGTGCCGCAACAACAATTGATTTTCTGTACCACTGTACGTTAGGGTCTTTAATATATTTGTAGAGCGCCATAATGTCCTGCGCAAAAGATATTTTTTTACCTACCCGTTCTACTTTCTCCCAAAGCTTTTCGTCAATTACCTTTTCGCCATCTCGGACTTTTTCCGGTGAATCGTATTCGGCGGATAATTCTTCCGCTTCGGTAAAATTATTTTCTTCCATTGCCTTACCTCTTCAAATGTTTTGCAAACCAATCAAAAATTGTGTGCCACCATAATTTACTATTTTGCGGTTTTGTAACAAAATGTGTCTCGTCGGGGAAATACAAAAGTTCACTTTCAATCCCCATCCTTTGGAGGGAAGTAAAAAGTTCGAAGGCTTGTGTTTCCGGTACACGGAAATCGTGCCCGCCGTGAATAATGAGCATCGGAGTCTTAAAGTTTTTAACGTACGTACTTGGGGACCATTTCCGATAAAGTGAAGGATTCTCCCAAGGCGTTCCGCCCAATTCCCATTCCGGGAACCAAAGCTCTTCGGTACTGCCGTACATACTTGTCAAATCGAACACACCGTCGTGGCATACAAGCGCATTGAATCTGTCCGTGTGCCCCTCAATCCAATCAATCATATAGCCGCCGTAAGAAGCGCCGGCAGCGAAAACATTTTTCTTGTCGATAAAATTGAAATTTTTAAGTGCATAATTGAGGGAATTCATTAAATCCACGTAAACCTTCCCGCCCCAATCTTTGGAAATTTCATTTGTGAATTCTTGACCGTAGCCGGTGCTTCCTCTCGGATTGGGTGCAACAATCACATAGCCGAAGGAAGCGAAGAGCTGCAAGTTCCAACGGTAATGAAAGTCATCCGACCAATGACCTTGCGGCCCGCCGTGGATTAAGAAAAGGAGGGGGTATTTTTTTGACTTGTCAAAAAACGGGGGTTTTACAAGAATCGATTGAACCGGTGTTCCCCCCGCTCCTTTGCACCGGAAGGTTGAAACGTCACTCCACTCGATTTTCGAAAGGCGTTTCTTGTTCATGAACGTAACTTGTTTGACCGACTTGTTTTTCAAATTCATTGCAAAAATTTCGTACGGCAATGTGGAGCGCTGCTGGCGGAAATAAAGTGTGTGCCCGTCTTGCGAGAGAAGAAGTGTATTGTTCA
>WFQV01000254.1 GCA_015486905.1 Melioribacteraceae bacterium
CCCAAAGAGAAATTGATAATTTATTATCGCAAGGCGTAAGATAATCCGAGTCTTTGATTTTTAAGTAACTATCAATCCCATTAAACAAGCAAGCGGAATTTTTATTCCCAAATCTATCCTCCGTTAATTGGACATTGTGTGCAAAAATTTTATTTTCCAATTTGCTGCTATCAGCTACACTTTTATCGAACGGGAGATACAAGACTAAAAAATCTCTTGATATTTTATGTGCTTCTGTCTGTAACGGTGGCTCGGTTTCGTCATTATCAGCTACACCGCAAGAAAACAGCAGAGATGATAATAAAGCAAAAATCACAAGTTTATACTTCATACCAGGCCTCTTTTCTAACGTAATTTGATAGTTAATATGTTAAAAAATTAACTTTTTTCAATTTTTTTTATCAAAAATAAAAAAATTTCTTTGAAATACAAATTCTAATCATTTTCCTATTTTGAGAGATTGTTTTTAATGTAACCGAAATTTATTTAAAATTCCCTTTTTGTTTATCCATTGTTCATTTAATCGGAATCGAATTCCTCAATCATTTTTTTTATTTCCTCATCGTATTTCTCTTTCAATTTTTGATTAAACCCATGCGGTTTGGGAACATTGGCATCGTAAACATCGGGGGCGAGAGTTTTTTGTCGCTCTTCGTCTAACATTTTGTAAGCCGTTATCTCAAAAAGAATTGCTTCGGCGTCTTGCGGTGAATTTTTACTTTTAATTATTTCTGCCGACAAATCATCGATTGCCTTATTGCGTTCAGGTAGGGAGAGTTTTTCGAACCTTTTTGTTTTGTTCAATCCGATTAACAATTTTGCGTAAATGTAATTTGCCTCAGCTGTGTCAAGATTATTTCTTTTTCTCATTATTTCGATTCCCATCTTCTGTCTTTTGGTTTTGAATTGTTTTCTTCTTTCAATAATTTTACCCCTAAAATTAGGAGATTTAATGCTAAAAATAAAATACTTTCTGCTCTTGTTTTTTGCCGCTACCTTTATTTACGGACAGCAAAAGAAAATCACGAGGGAAGAATACAACAAAAAATACGAGAGTCTTAAAACTCAAAAGGAGAATTTTCTTAGAGAAAAAGCCGCACTAAAATCATCGATTGACAGTTTAACGCAAGTGACGGCTCATTTGGATTCACTTCTTAAAGACTGCATGCCGGCGTATTTAATTCACAAATACGGGAAAAAAATCGGAACAAGGATTGCCCTAGGGAAAATCTGGAAAGGAATGAGTGAGAAAATGCTGAGGGACAGTTGGGGTAAACCGGACAAAGTTAGAACCAGAAGGTGGAAATGGGGTGTGTTCCGTCAATATTATTACGGCAACATTATTTACTTTTTCCGCGATGGCAAATTAATAGATTGGAAAGACGGCGGTAAACATAAGTAAGTTTTTCGAAAGGGAGCTAAATATAAGCTCCCTTTTTTGGAAAATCCTAATTTAAATAAATTCAATTAACGACGGGTCATAATCTTCTACTTTTTCAAATCCCAATAAATTCAATATTGTAGCGGCAATGTTAGTCAAACCGCGCTTTTCAAGATTTGCCATTTTGTACTCGCCGTTGTATTGTGGGTCGTAAATAATAAACGGAACAGGGTTGAGTGAATGCGAAGTTTTAATGATTTTCTCACCGTTTTTCATTGTAAACATTTCGTCTGCATTGCCATGGTCGGCAGTTACAAGTGCAATTCCGTCTAATTCTTTAATCACATCCAAAAGCTCACCAACGCATTTGTCAACGGTTTCAACCGCTTCAATTGCGGCTTTCATTACGCCGGTGTGTCCCACCATATCTCCGTTGGGGAAATTGAGTCTTCCCCACCGGTATTTGCCGCTCTTGAGCATTTCAATTGTTTTGTCTTTGATTTCCTCCGCTTTCATTTTAGGTTTTTGGTCGAAGGGGATTTGGTCCGAAGGAATTTCAACATATTTCTCAAGTTTCTCGTTGATGTAGCCGGAGCGGTTTCCGTTCCAAAAGTAAGTTACATGCCCGAACTTTTGAGTTTCGGAAATTGCAAACGATGTTACTCCTTCCGCGCAAAGGTATTCACCAACTGTTCTGTCAATTGCAGGCGGGTGTACCAAAAAATGTTTTGGAATATGGAGGTCGCCGTCGTATTCCATCATTCCCGCGTAGAATACATCCGGCACTCTTTGCCTGTCAAATTCGGTAAATTCTTTTTCTTCAAATGCCTTTGAGATTTCAATTGCTCTGTCACCGCGGAAATTGAAAAATACAACGGCGTCTCCGTCTTCAATTGTTCCTACCGGTTTATCGTTATCGTCAACAATAACAAAAGAATCCAAATATTGATCGGTTGCCGAGGGGTCTTCGTCATACATTGTTTGTACTGCTTCCTCGGCGGATTTAAAATGCCGTGCAATGCCGAGCACGTGGGCTTTCCAGCCCTTCTCAACAATTCGCCAGTCCGCGTTGTATCTATCCATAGTGGTAACCATCCTGCCGCCGCCTGAGGCTATTTTGTAATCGTAATTATGTTTTGAATTTATTTCCGCGAGGAGTTTTTCCGTGGGACGAATGTAAGTCAACGCTGTCCTTTCGCCTACGTCCCGCCCGTCCAATAAAATGTGAAGTCTTACTCTCGGAATTCCTTCTTCAACGCACCTGTTAATCATGGCGAAAAGATGCTTAATATGCGAGTGGACGTTACCGTCCGATAGAAGTCCCATGAAATGAACCGTCCCGCTGCTCTTACCTTTCTCGATTACTTTTTTCCAGCTTTCGCTTTCAAAAATTTTTCCGGTTTCAATTGAAATATTCACCAGCTTGGCGCCCTGTGCAAAAACTCTTCCCGCACCGAGTGCATTGTGTCCCACCTCGCTGTTGCCCATGTCGCCTTCGCTTGGTAATCCGACAGCAGGTCCGTGGGCTTTTAAAGTTGTGTAAAGCTGTGACTTCATTAGCTTATCTAAAGTCGGAGTGTTAGCCAAATAAACTGCGTTCGAATCGTCATGTTTCCCAAGTCCCACTCCGTCCATTATTATCAGAAGGAGAGGACCTTTCCGTCCGTGAAAGTTTTCAAGTTTATTTAAATGTAATTCCATTTTTTACCTCATTCTTAAATTTGTGATGACACAAAAATACCACAATAAAAAATCACCTACAATGCGCGAGATTAGTAATTGTTTCCACCGGCACGGGAAATCACCGCATTGATTTGCCGTATCGCTTTGGATATTGCCTTTGTTTTAGTTAATTTGAACAAAAAAGAATTTCCTTATTGAACACAAATAAAAATTGAATTGCCATGATTGAAGCGATTTTTGAAAAACAGCTTGCCGCGAAGGAAAGAATAAATAATTCAACCTTTGCCGAGAGGAAGGAGAAACTAAAAAAAATCCTTCGCAAAACGCTGGAGCTAAAAACCGAGATTTCACAAGCCATTTATTCCGACTTCAAGAAACCGGCGGCTGAAACGGAGTTAACCGAAATTCTTCCGCTAACAATGGAAATCCGTAATACTATTAGAAATCTCCACTATTGGGTGAAGCCTCTTAAAACCCGCACACCACTGGTACTGTTCGGTTCTTCGGGTAAAATTTATTACAGGCCTAAGGGTAATGTACTGATTATTTCCCCTTGGAATTACCCTTTCCTGCTTTCGGTCGGCCCCATTGTTTCTGCTATTGCGGCGGGGAATACTATTGTGCTTAAGCCCTCGGAGCTAACGCCGAACACGTCGAATTTCCTTGCCGGATTTTTCAAGGACATTTTCGACGAATCCGAAGTTGCCGTAATAGAAGGGGGAAAAGAAACAGCACAGCAATTACTTAAACTCCCTTTTGATCATATTTTCTTTACCGGTGGAACAACGGTTGGTAAAATAGTAATGGAAGCGGCGGCTAAAAATCTTACGAGCGTTACTTTGGAACTTGGCGGGAAATCTCCCGTCTTTATTGACGATTCGGCAAATCTGAAGCTCGCTGCACAGAGAATAGTGTGGGGCAAATATCTTAATGCGGGGCAAACGTGCATCGCACCGGATTACATTTTAATTAAAAAAGAAAAATTTGCACAATTTTTAAATTTGGCAAAGCATTTTATAAAGAAGTATTACGGCAAGGAATTAAAAAACAATCCCGCCGAATCTCTTTGTAATATCGTTAACGAAAGCAACGTTACAAGATTAAATTTTTTAATCAGCGATGCATTGTCGCACGGCGCCGTTTTGGAATACGGGGACAGAAATTCCGACAAGGGAAACTTCCTTTCTCCAAGGATTCTTAGCAATGTGAATTTGGAGAGTAGAATAATGGAAGAGGAAATCTTCGGACCAATAATGCCTATTCTCTTTTACAAAGATTTTGACAATGCTGTTCAAATAATAAGGAAAAATCCTAATCCGCTTTCTCTCTATTATTTCGGGAGCGATAAATCAACGCTTAGAAAATTAATTAACAAAGTTCCTGCCGGCGGAATTGTCGTAAACGACGTTGTGGTTCACTTTGCCAATACAAAAATGGAATTCGGCGGAGTAAGGCAAAGCGGCTTGGGAAAATCCCACGGCTATGCCGGTTTCAAGGCTTTCTCCAACGAGGTGCCTGTTTTGAGGCAGCCTAAACACACGGCAATTTCTTTAATCTACCCACCGTACAATAAGTTAAAGAAAAAAATAATTGATGGGATAATTAAGTATTTGTAGAAGATTAAACAAATTTAAATTCGTCAAGACATCCGTTGTCCCAACATATTTGGGGTGATTTGTTTTCTCCTTTTGATTTAAAATAATCTTTTATTTAACAGAAGTTTTTTCTGAATCTTTCCCTGCATTTGCGGATATTTGAAAACACAAAAAAGAATATTGGATTTAATGGCTAAGAACAACAAAGGATTCGGAACAGCGCCGGTATTTTTTGCGGCTATTTCAACCATATTGGGTGCAATACTCTTCTTGCGTTTCGGATATGCCACAGGAATGCTCGGGTTTTGGGGCGTCATCTTAATTATTTTAATCGGACACATGGTTACAATACCTACCGCATTGGCTATTTCGGAGATAGCCACAAACGAGAAGGTAAAAGGCGGGGGCGAATATTTTATTATTTCGCGCTCATTCGGATTGAACATCGGTGCAACAATAGGAATAGCACTTTACCTTTCACAGGCAATCAGCGTTGCGTTTTACGTAATTGCTTTTACGGAAGCATTTAGTCCAATATTTGAACTAATTAAACAAAGTTACGGCATTGTCCTTCCTAAGCAAATAATTAGCATTCCCACGTTAATTCTGTTAGCCCTCGTGATTGTAAAAAAAGGTGCCGGCATGGGCATTAAGCTTCTTTACATTGTTGTGGGTGTCCTTTTTTTATCGCTCTTACTTTTCTTTTTGGGCGAACCGACCGGAGCGGCGGGAAATGTTTCATTAATCAGCAGTTTTAAAAACACGGCGCAATTTTTCGTAGTCTTTGCAATTATCTTTCCGGCGTTTACCGGAATGACCGCCGGCGTTGGGCTTTCGGGGGATTTGAAAGACCCGAAAAAATCAATTCCGATAGGAACCTTAGCCGGTACTATCGGAGGTATGATTGTTTACTTTTTTGTTACTTACAAACTTGCCGTTTCGGCTTCGCCGGAGGAGTTGATTTCCAACCAATTAATAATGAGCAAGATAGCCGTCTGGGGCTCCGTGATAATTCCTCTCGGTTTGGCGGCTTCAACTATTTCTTCGGCAATAGGTTCCGTTTTAGTGGCTCCCAGAACACTTCAAGCGTTGAGTAAAGATGAGGCATTCCCCTCGAAAAATATAAACAAATTTCTCGCCACCGGGAAAGGAGAATTAAACGAACCTTTGAATGCAACAATTGTAACGAGCATAATTGCTTTGGGATTTGTGCTGATAGGAAGCATTAATGAAGTTGCTTCGATTATTACAATGTTCTTTATGGTAACTTACGGGTCAATTTCATTAATTTCCTTTCTGCACCATTTCGGCTCCGATCCCTCCTACCGTCCGACGTTCCGTTCACGCTGGTATGTTTCCCTCTTTGGCTTCCTGCTTGCTGTTTGGTTAATGTTCAAAATAAGTTTCTTCTATGCTTTTTTAGCCTTGGTTGTAATATCGGTTATTTACTTGGTGATTGTTCATTACCACAAGGATAGGAAGGGACTGGAGGCAATTTTCCAGGGTGCTATTTACCAATTTAGTAGAAAGGTTCAAGTCTTTCTACAGCAATCCAAAAAGAAAGATCAAGGCTGGCGTCCCTCCGCTATTTGCGTTTCCAGGGATTCCTTTAAGAGGGACAAGGCAATTAATCTCCTTGCTTGGATTTCCTACAGTTACGGCTTTGGTACCTACATTCATTTGCTTGACGGTTACTATTCCAAACAAACAAGGGAGGAAGCGAATGAAATTCACAAAAAGCTATTGGGGAAAACGAAGAACATTAAAGGCAATATCATTGTCGATACGATAATCTCCCCTTCGTTCACTTCCGCCATCGCTCAAGCTATTCAGCTTCCCAGTTCTTCGGGGATGGAAAACAATATGGTGATTTTTGAATTCGACAAATTAATCCCCGATAATTTAAATCAAATATTGGAGAACGTCTCTCTTGTTCAAGCGGGGAATTTCGACGTTTGTATTTTGGGCTCGTCTTCCCGTAACACTCAATTCTCAAACGGGATACATGTCTGGATTACAAACTGGGACGGGGACAATGCCAACCTGATGATTTTACTAAGCTACATTATTTTAGTTCACCCGGATTGGCGCGACGGCTTTATTCAAATTTTTAGCCTTTGCCAGGAAGGTAAATACAGCGAAGAATTACTAAAATTAAAGGAGCTTGTTGAAACAGGGAGGCTACCAATATCGCCTAAGAATATTGAGGTAATCGAACAGAAAGAAGGGATTACTTTCAAACAATTGGTTAACGAAAGGTCCTCGGAAGCGGGGTTGACTTTAATCGGTTTTAAGCAGGAGTCGGTTAAACACCAGGGCATAAAACTTTTTATGGGCTTTGAAAATATAGGTGATGTTCTGTTCGTTGATGCAGCAGGGTTTAAAAGAATTTAATCTTAATCAGATTATTTTTTAGCCGCTAATTACACGAATTTAGTCATAAGTCTTAAGCCCCACTCCTTGCGTTAAAAAATTAGCAGGGGAATAATTAGTAACGAGTCTCAACCTTAACCTCAAACTTAACCTTAATCTCAACCTTAATTTCAACCTCCAAACAAAAAATATCAGAACAATCATGCAACCATCCAACCATGCATTCATCCAATCATGCAATCAATTTACTCATCACTCATTACGAAATTAATTCACCATTCAACATTCATAATTCATAATTGATAGTCATTCCCTTCCCGAAAATTCGGGACAAATTTTGCGTCTTAAATTAGCCATTATTGTTTCGTCACCGAATTATTTGGTTCATTTTTTGAACTATTTCTGAAACTTAGACTATTTTCCAATGTAAAACGGTTTGTGATTTATGCGGAGAGGAATTTGCGTAATTTACAAATAGAATTTTAATTTAAAACCAAATTAATTTAACTTTAAAAGTAAATAAGATAACGGAGAATAGATATGGCATTTAATTTTAACAAGATGACTGTAAAGGCTCAGGAAACGGTTCAGAATGCAGTTGAGATTGCACAGAATTACAATAATCAAGTTGTAGAACCGGAGCACATTTTGGCGGCTCTGCTTCAGGATTCTGAAAATGCAGCTGTTTCGGCTCTTCAGAAAGCCGGGGTAAATTTAAACGGACTAAGGATTAAAATTGGCGAAGCACTTGAAAAACTTCCCAAAGTCACCGGCGCGGGGGTGGGTAATCAACAACTTTCCCAAAGTACTGCGGCACTTTTTGACAAAGCCGCAGAAGAAGCAAAAAATTTTAAGGACGAATACATTTCTTCCGAACATCTTTTGTTAGCCCTGTTCGACGACAAGGGGCGTGCCGGAGATATTTTAAAGGGAACGGGTATTTCAAAAAACGAGATGCTCAAAGCTCTTCAAGATATTCGCGGAAACCAGCGAGTAACTTCACAGAACCCTGAAGATACTTATCAATCGTTAAAAAAATACGGGAGGGACTTGAACGAATTGGCTCGCACGGGAAAGCTTGACCCTGTAATCGGACGCGATGAGGAAATTAGGCGCGTGTTACAAGTCCTTTCGCGCAGGACAAAAAATAATCCCGTTTTAATAGGCGAACCGGGTGTGGGTAAGACGGCTATCGCCGAAGGAATTGCACACAGGATTGTTGCGGGTGATGTGCCTGAAAATCTTAAAACAAAAAAAATTGTCGCGCTCGATATCGGCGCTCTCGTTGCGGGTGCTCAGTTCCGCGGACAATTCGAAGAACGCTTGAAAGCGGTTATTAAAGAAGTAACCGATTCTAACGGCGAAATTATTCTTTTCATCGACGAGCTTCATCTTTTGGTGGGAGCCGGAAAAACGGAAGGTGCAATGGATGCCGCAAACATTTTGAAACCCGCCCTTGCTCGCGGCGAATTACATGCAATAGGAGCAACTACATTAAACGAATACAAAAAATACATTGAAAAGGATGCCGCGCTGGAAAGGAGATTCCAACCGGTAATTATTCAGGAGCCGAGTGAGGAGGACGCTATTTCAATTCTACGCGGCTTAAAGGAACGCTACGAGGTGCATCACGGTGTGCGTATTACGGATGCGGCAATAGTTGCCGCGGTTCAACTTTCAAACCGTTACATTTCCGACAGATTCCTACCGGACAAGGCAATCGATTTGATTGACGAAGCGGCTTCCAAATTAAGAATTGAAATTAATTCAATGCCGGAAGAACTGGACCAGTTAGAGAGAAAAATCAAACAGCTCGAAATTGAGCAAGAGGCTCTGAAGCGCGAGAAAGACTCGCAATCGGCGGAAAGATTGGTTGAACTGCGTAAAGAATTAAGTGATCTTGAAGAAAAGAGAAATGCTTTAAAAGGCAAATGGCAGCTCGAGAAAGAACGTATCCAAGAAATCAGAAATATGAAAAGTGAAATAGAGCGGCTCAAAACCGAAGCCGACAAGTACGAACGCGAAGGAGATTTGGGACGTGTGGCTGAAATACGGTACGGAAAATTAATTGAATTGGGAAATAAATTGAAAACCGAAAGCGAAGAGCTTGCTAAAATTCAAAAGGAAAGTAAATTGCTAAAGGAAGAAGTGGACGCCGAAGACGTAGCCGAAATTGTTGCCAAGTGGACGGGCATACCCGTAAACAGAATGCTTGAAAGTGAAAGAAGTAAATTAATTCGAATGGAAGAGGAGTTGCACAAACGGGTTGTAGGACAGGACGAAGCCGTCTCTGCCGTCGCTAATGCTATCCGCCGTTCGCGGGCAGGGCTACAGGACGCAAACCGTCCCATCGGCTCGTTCATTTTCATAGGTACAACAGGCGTTGGTAAGACCGAATTGGCAAGAGCTTTGGCTGAATTCCTCTTTAATGACGAACACTCAATGGTGCGTATCGATATGTCGGAATACATGGAAAAATTTTCCGTCTCAAGATTAATCGGCGCACCTCCCGGATACGTAGGCTACGAGGAAGGCGGACAGTTAACCGAAGCGGTGCGTAGAAAGCCTTACTCGGTTGTCCTTTTGGATGAAATCGAAAAGGCACACCCGGAAGTTTTTAACGTGCTACTGCAATTGCTTGACGACGGGCGTCTGACCGACAATCAAGGCAGAACGGTCAATTTCAAGAACACAATAATAATAATGACTTCCAACATCGGCTCGCATTTGATTCAAGAAAAACTCTCGGAGTTCAACGAGAACAATTACAAGGAAATTCTTGGCGATTTAAGAATTGAATTAAATGAATTACTACGACAAACAATTCGCCCGGAGTTTTTAAACAGAGTTGACGAAATTGTATTGTTCAAACCTCTCTTGAAATCCGAACTTAAAAAGATAGTTGAAATTCAACTTGAGCGCGTCAACAAGATGCTGGGCGAAAAGAACATCCGGCTGGAAGTTGACAATTCGGCTAAGGAATTTTTAATTCAACGCGGTTACGATATTTCTTACGGTGCACGCCCGCTAAAGAGAGTTATTCAAAAATACCTTGTCAATCCGCTTGCAACCGAAATTCTAATGAACAAATTCCAAAGTGGCGATACCGTTATTGTTAGGTTAAAAGAAAGAGACAAATTATCTTTCGAGAAGAAATAATTTAACGGCGGCGTCCTGTACGCCGCCTTGTTTTGAAGGAGAACATTTTGGCTGAAAGAAAAAACTACGACCCGCGAATGCACACGGCGGAACATATCCTTAATCAAACAATGGTGAGAATGTTTAACTGCGGACGTTCATTTAGCGCACATATTGAAAAGAAAAAATCAAAATGCGATTATCACTTTGACAGAGATTTAACCTGTACCGAAGTGCGTGAAATAGAAGAGCGGGTTAATGATGTTATTGACAAGGACATGCCTATTACGGAAGAGTTTATTTCACGAACGGAAGCCGAAGAAAACTTCAACTTAGAAAAACTTCCCGAAGATGCGGGTGAAAACATCCGCATTATTCGCGTCGGTGATTACGACGCCTGCCCTTGCATCGGCGAGCATGTGAAATCGACAAAAGAGATTGGAAAATTCAAAATATCCTCCACGGGATTTGACAACGGCATTTTAAGAATTCGCTTCAAACTCGAAGCACCGGCGACGTAATTGTTTTTACAAAAATGATTTTCGATTAATTTAGTTTGTGTGCAATAACGACCACATCTTTCAACGTTTCAAGAGTCTTGTCCTGCACGCCTACGGCTTCTAACAACACAATGTACATTCCCATTCCGAGCGTTGAACCGTCATCCGCTTTGCCGTCAAAAACAATTTGCCCTCCCGAAGCCGCTGCTTTGTTGACCGCAAGTGTTCTTACCAATCTTCCGTGATCGTCAAATATTCTGAGCAGAATTTGTGCAACGGGAGTTTTGAGTTTGTAAGAAACAACGGTAAAATCCTCAAAGCCGTCTTCATCGGGAGAGAAAGGATTGGGCGAAATTTTTATTCCCGATTCTGTTTGCGATTCGGGAGTAAAAATCGAATTCCTTGCCAATGGTGTTCCTCCGAGAGCCGAAACGCAGGTACTCCA
>WFQV01000255.1 GCA_015486905.1 Melioribacteraceae bacterium
CTATGATTCATCCAACCTGTCTAGCGTCTTACCTCTTGCGTCTCGCGTTTAACTATTTCTTACTTCTAGTTTCTTCTTTCTTATTTTTTTATCTTTTGCCATCAATTTTAAACATGTACCCAAAAGCCGCCTGGTTCCTTTTAGCCTTTGTCAACCACAACAAGGAAGAACCGAAGCGGCTTTTTTATTGGCTATTCTTGCGAATCACCACACCGGAAATTAATCCATCATCATTCTTAAGAACGAAGAAGTGTCTTCATCTTCGTAATCGTCTTTCTTTTTCTCTTCCTTTTTCATCACATCAATGTTTTCAATATTTTCTTTCGGTGTTGAGAAAAAAGTTTGCTCATCCAAAAATGACTTTGTGCCGTTTACCCTAATAATAGTCGGCTCTTCCAAATCTTCGGCGGTAGTGTACTCTCTACTTCTAAAAGGGAAGCCTGCGTCAATCTCTTCGGTTTCTTCCCGAGTCTTTTGGACAGGTTTACTTTCCGTCTTTTGAACATCGAAAAATTCTTTTGTGTTTTCCTTACCGTCGAAACCGGTGGCAATAACGGTGTAAGAAACATATTCGTTCATTTCCTCTTTGTTGACCCAACCGAAAATAACGTTTGCTTCTTCCCCTGCTTCTTCGAAAATAATTTCGTTGCCTTTGTTGATTTCGTCGAGAGTGAGACTCGACGAGCCGGAAACATTGAGAAGAATCCGTTTGGCACCTTTAATATTAATCCCCTCTAACAAAGGAGAATTAATTGCCTTGCGTGCGGCTTCCACCGCTCTGTTTTCACCGCTGGCAATTCCACAGCCCATTAAAGCCTCTCCGCTTTCGCTCATTACGGCACGGACGTCGGCAAAGTCAACATTAATTATTCCGGGAATTGTAATTATATCGGCAATTCCTCGTGTTGCTTCGAAGAGGACTTCGTTCGGTTTGTCGAAAGCCGCATTTGCCGAGACTGTCTTGTCCAAAATATTCAATAATCTATCGTTTGGAATCACAATTAAGCTGTCAACATATTGCCTAAGCTCGTGTATTCCTTCCTCTGCGTTTATCATTCTCTTCTTTCCTTCCCAGCGGAAAGGTTTTGTAACAATTCCAATTACAAGCGAGCCGAGACTTTTGGCAATCGATGCAATAATGGGAGCGCCGCCTGTGCCTGTGCCGCCGCCCATTCCGGCGGTTACAAAAACCATATCGCTGCCTTTCAGCGCCTCCTCGATTTTTTCACGGTCTTCTTCTACCGCCTGTCTTCCGATGTTCGGATCGGCACCGGCGCCAAGACCTTTGGTAAGATTAACTCCAACCTGAATTTTGTAATCCGCCGAGCTCCTTGTCAACACTTGTGAATCGGTATTGACGGCAACGTATTGAACACCGGTTAAGCCACGCTTCAGCATACTCTCTATTGCATTACAGCCTCCGCCGCCAACGCCTACTACTCTCAAATCAGCGGACAAAGATTCGTCTCTGTCAATAGTTACAAATTGTGCCATTTTAATTCCTCCTTGTTGTGGTTAAATTATAATTCATTAAAAAAATTTATTAACTTTTCCCAAACACCTTTACCGGCAAGTTTCTTCTTTGTTTTGGAAGTCTTACCCGAATAAATGTTGTCCAATCCAATGTTGGGAATGTTTTTAATCAATCCTACTAAAGTTGCAAATTCTGGACTTTCGATTTCCTTGGAGAGCCCGGCGCCTAAATCCAACGGGACACCTAACTTAGTGGGGAGCCCGAAGACTTCTTCCGCCAAATCCGTAGCTCCGCGCAAAAGCGACCCGCCGCCGGTTAAAACTATTCCTGCTTTTAATCTCTTCTTAAAACCCGTTTGCCGGAACTCGTTATCTATTAAACTAAAAAGCTCTTTCATTCTCAGACTGATTATTTGTGTTAAGAGCGAAACTTGTATTTTAATATTTCCGCGGGCACCAACGGTCTTAATAAAAATATCTTCGTTTTGGACTATTGCATCCTCCGTTGCGTAACCGTATTCTTTCTTTAACTCCTCCGCTTGCGAAGTAACAATGCCAAGCGTTTCCCTAATGTCGTTAGTTACCTGATTGCCTGCGATACCGAAAACTTTTGTGTGTTTAATGCTTTTGTTTTGAAAGATCGCCACATCCGTAGTTCCCCCGCCGATGTCAATTAAAGCCACCCCCAAGTCCATTTCGTTTTCGTCGAGGACGGAGAAACTCGAAGCAATGGGCTGAAGAATGTAATTCCCAACCGAATAGCCTGCTCTATTAACGGACTTCTCGATGTTCTGAATTGCGGGAGTGGAAGCAAGCACGACGTGATTTAATGCTTCTAACTTTGAGCCGCACATACCGATTGGATTTTCAATCCCGCCTTGATTATCAACAAAAAACTCTTCGGGAATGATGTGCAGAATTTGTCTGTCAGAAGGGATGCGGATTGTTCTCACGTCCATTCGCAAGCGTTCCAAATCTTCCTGGGTTATCTCACGGTCGGGATTTGAAATAGTAACATAATTGCGGTGTCTTAAACTTTTAATATGCTCGCCTGCAACGCCGACGTTCAGTTCTTTTACAGTCAGACCGGCGCGGTTCTGCGCTATTTCCATTGCCGTATTAATTGCTTCTGCGGTCTTTGCAATGTTTGCAACCAAGCCGCGGTTCAAGCCTTCCGAAGGTGCAACTCCGAATCCAAGAATGTCGAGACTTTCATCCTTTTCCTCGGCAATGATGGCTCCTACTTTGGTGGTCCCCAAATCTAACCCAGCTACAAAGTTATTTTTCATTTATTTCCCTGTTTTTAAAATTTCAAAATTGTTTTAAATCTTACGCCCGGCATCAAAACTTGCTGTATTCCTAAAGCCGAGACAAATTTCATCCTTGAATCTCAAATCGATATATTTTAATATTCCTTTCGACTGCACCTTGTTCAAATTTTCGAAAAGGACGTCGAAGTAAGCAATTTTTCTTATTTCGTTTTCTCTGCCTAACAGCAATGAATAATCGTCGTTAGCAAACCGAATTTTTATCCCTCCACCGTTGTTCATATCCACTTCGGAAATGGCATTGAAGAGAGATTCATCCAAAAACTTGGCAGCGAAAATAATTTTCAAAGCCTTTTTTAATTCTGCATTTCTTTTACTGCTACGCACGGTTAATCCTTTTACGTTTTCGACAACCGGCAAATCAATATTATTTGTAAAAGGCATTAACGGTACGATGTTTAACTCTTCGTCCGCCAAATACTGCCCGCCGTTAAGTAAAACAATCGCCTTGAAATTTTTCTCGTGCAGAGTAACTCTAACCGTTCCTTCGCTTGTGTAAAGGACATCGGAATATTTCACGTAAGGATGTTTCTCAAACCGGTCTTTTATTTCGCTCAAATTCAAACCGTTTAATTCTTCTTCGGTTTCCGTACGCGTGTAACCTGCGTAAATATTTGCCGACAAATATTTATTCCCCGTTATTTCTACTTTTTTAATTTCAAATTTTTGATTGGTATTTGATTCCGGGAACGCTAAAACAATCAGCGCAATTAAAGCCAAAAGCAAAAAAATACCGGATGATATTTTAGCTTTATTTTTCATTGCTGTCTCCGGCTTTTTCCCTTAATTCTTCCGCAAACTCACGGATGTAAAACGTAATATCCCCCGCTCCCATTCCCAATACTATGTCACCTTCGGTTACTTCTTCCAATAATAATTGCTTTAAATTTTCCTTACGTGAAACGAATTGCACGTTTTCTTTCCCTATTTTTTTTAACTCTTCAACAATTAAATTTCCAGTTACGCCTTCAATCGGTTGTTCCCGTGCAGGGTAAACGTCGAGCACAAAAATCTCATCGGCTGCGGAAAGTTCTTCAGCAAATTTTTTTCGGAAATCCAGCGTCCGGGTGTAAAGATGCGGTTGAAAGACGGCAATAATCCTTTTCGCACCGAAAGACTTTGCCGCTTCCAAAGTAGCTTTTATTTCCGAGGGGTGATGTGCGTAATCGTCAATTACCTTTACCGGTTCGGAAAGAAGAATTTGGAATCTCCTCTCGGCGCCTTTGAACTCCGCCAAAGCGTTCTTAATATTTTTAACCCCCGCCTGCAGTTCCATTCCCACACAAATTGCACCGAGTGCATTTTTAACGTTGTGAATACCGGGCACGGAAATTTTAAACTCGCCTAAGCTCTCGTTCAAGTATTTAACGTCGAAACGGACATTACCCTCATGATAGCCAATATTAAAAGCACGAACTTGGGCATCATCTTTTAAACCGTAAGAAATTATCGGCGAATTAAGAAACGGTAAGATGTTTCTTACGCCCGGTTCGTCAGTGCACACAAACACATTACCGTAAAAAGGAACTTTGTTACCGAATTCTACAAAAGCATTTATTACGTTTTCGTACCTTTTGTAAGTGTCCATGTGTTCGGCTTCGATGTTAGTAATTACTTCCAAAATAGGATTAAGCGAAAGGAAAGTTCTGTCGTATTCGTCGGCTTCAATCACAAAATAATCACCTTTCCCTACACGGGCATTTGTGTTGTTTAATTCTTTAATAATTCCGCCGAGTATTACGGTCGGGTCGAAGCCTGCTTTTAATAAAATAGAGGTAACCATTCCCGTTGTAGTTGTTTTTCCGTGCGAGCCTGCAACGCCTATCCCGTAATGCCCGCGCATCAGTTCATTAAGCGCCGTAGGTCTTTTAATAATTTGAATCGAAAGTTTCTTACTCTCAATTAATTCCGGATTATCCTGCTTCACTGCAGAAGAATAAATCACCAAATCCTGATCTGAAATATTTCCGGCAGAATGCCCGATGAAAATTTCAGCACCGGCTTTTGCCAGCTCCTCCGTAATTGCAGAGGCGCGCAAATCCGAACCTGAGACCTTGAACCCGTATTCGAGCAGGACTTTTGCAATAGCGCTCATTCCTATTCCGCCGATGCCGATAATGTGAATTTTGTGATATTTATTTAACAGCCAGTTGTTCATAAAACTCTTTCCGCCATTTTAACAATTCGTTCTGCAATTTCCCGTGCAGCCGAAGGATGCGAAAATGTTCGAACATTTGTAGATAGTTCTCTTAATCTGTCTTCATCGAAAATCAACTCTTTAACTTTACCGAATATTTCCTCGCTAAGATTCTCATCTTCTATTAATTCACATGCATTTATTTTCAAAAGAGCTTGGGCATTTTTGAATTGATGATTAGCCGATACATTTGGCGAGGGCACAAACACCGCCGGTAAGCCAAGATGTGAAATCTCGGTTATTGTTGTGGCCCCGGCACGAGCAATTACCAAATCCGCTGCGGAATAAACTTTATTCATTTCCGAAGCGAACGGAAAGACTTTCACACCGCCGGATTCCAGACCTTTGTATTTAGCAAAATATCTTTCGCCTGTTTGCCAAATAATTTGGATTCCTTCCTTCTCAAAATTTTTCAAGTTTTTTCCAACCGCTTCATTAATGCTTGCGGCACCCAAACTTCCGCTTAGAATCAAAACGGTTTTTCGCTCCGGATTAAGACCAAAAAATTTTTTAGCTTCGGCTTTGTTTTCCTTTTTCAAATTTTTACGAACAGGATTACCGGTTAAAAATAATTTATCCTGAAATCTGAAATATTCTTTCGACTCTTCAAATGTCAAATGAATTTCCGAGGCTTTCTTTTCGAGCAGTCTGTTTGTAATTCCCGGATAACTGTTTTGTTCGAGCAAAACAATTTTAGCACCCATTACCCAAGCGCCCCAAAGAGCAGGACCGGCGACATAAGCACCTGCGCCGATTGCAACTTTCGGATTAAAAGACATATTAATCCAAAGTGACTGCATTAAAGCAATCAATAATCTTACGGGGAAAAGAATATTGTCCAAAGTAAATTTTCTACTGAATCCGCTAATCCAAATAGTTTTAAATTGAAAGTTTGCTCCGGGGACAATTTTAGATTCCAATTTTGTTTTTGTCCCTACAAAAAGAATCTCGCTCTCAGGCTTTTGTGAACGTAACTCTTCTGCAACGGCAATGGCAGGGAATAAATGTCCCCCTGTCCCGCCGGCGGCAAACAAAAAACGATATGGATGATTGTTCTTTTTCAATTTCCCAAAACTTTTACTTCAATTAATTTTGCTTCTTGCAAAGCAATGTTAACCACAATGCCAACTGAAATGCATCCTATTCCTAAACTCGTTCCACCGTAACTGACGAAAGGCAAAGTGATTCCCGTTGTGGGTGCCACGCCGGTTACTACGGCAGCGTTAACAAAAGCACTGATCAGAATGGCGAACGAAATTCCGAAAACCAAAAGTTGCGCAAATTTATCGGCAACTCTTTTGGCAATAATAATTCCTATTACAAACAGAGCGAGATAAATGAATAAAATCAATACCGAACCTACAAAGCCCAACTCTTCGCCCAATATTGAAAAGATAAAATCGCCGTACGCCTCGGGTACAAATCCATCACTTTGGCGGCTTTGCCCCAGCCCCACTCCGAATACACCTCCGCTCCCAAGTGCAATGTTAGCCTGAAGAACCTGCGGAACGGGTTTACCACCTGCAAAACTTTCATAAAACATTATTATTCTTCTTCGGGAATGGTGGAACAGCATCGCAAAAGTTCCGCCGAAAAAAATGATGGGGATTGATAAAGACAACAAATGTTTGAAACTTGCCCCGCCTACGTAAAGAAGTACAAACGCCGTAATAACAATAATAATACTTAAACTCACATTCGGTTGTAAAAATATCAGTCCCGCAATCACTACAACCCAAAAAATCATATAGAGCAAGCCTTGTGTAATACTTTTTACTTTTTCCCCTTTGCTCACAAGCATATTTGCGAGGTGAATAATTAAAACCAATTTTGCCAATTCCGAAGGTTGAAAACGAATCAATCCCAAATTAATCCAGCGCACGGCACCTTTTACTCTTGTTGCAAAAAGTATTGTAACGATTAAGAGAAAGACGGTTGCAAGCAAAGCAGGTTTACTCCACTGCCGGTAATATTTGTAAGGGACAATAGCAGCTATTATCATCAACCCGAGCCCGATTAAAACTTTAATCAAATGCATATTGAAGTAATAATGGAAAGGCGAGTTGTGCTTCGCAGCTAAATAACCGCTGGCATTAAAAACCACCAACAGCCCGATAACCATTAAAATCAATACTAACCCTATGTAAAGTCTAATTAGATTACGCATTAAAGATTTTCCACTATTTCTTTAAATACTTTTCCGCGGTGTTCGTAATTATCAAACATATCGAAACTGGCACATGCCGGCGAAAGCAAAACCACATCTCCTTTATCGGCATCCTTAAAAGCGGCGGTAACCGCTGCCTCTAAGGAATCATCAATCTCAACATCCACAATATTTTTAAAATGTTCGTAAACTTTATTTGCAGAGGAGCCTATTGCGTAAATTTTCTTAACACTTTTCTTAACCGGCTCGTCAATTCGTGAATAGTCGTTGCCTTTGTCCTTACCCCCTAAAATCAATCGCAGAGGTCTTTCGAAGCTGCGCAGTGCGTACCAAACCGAATCCACATTTGTTGCCTTGGAATCATTTACGAACCGCACACCTTCGAGTTCCCTAACAAATTCAAGCCGATGCTCAACACCTTTGAACGAATTAAAAGATTGACAGATTGAAGAATCATCTACGGTCAGCAGTTTTGCTACAGTTAAAACCGCTAACGCATTGGCAACATTGTGCTCGCCTTTAAGGCTCAATTCGCTACGGTCGCACACTTTTTGGGGATGTTCTGCGTCCTTAAAATAAAGAGCGTTGTTTTCAAAGTATGCTCCCCTCCAAACGTCTTTCGAAATCGAAAAGGCATATTGTTGAGCATCGGTTACTATATTGGAAAGATTTTCGTCGTCAGCATTTACAATTAAATAATCGTTTGAATCTTGATTCTTTGTGATTTTTATTTTTGCATCGATGTAT
The DNA here is from genome assembly GCA_015486905.1 of Melioribacteraceae bacterium. Lineage (GTDB taxonomy): Bacteria > Bacteroidota > Ignavibacteria > Ignavibacteriales > Melioribacteraceae > WFQV01. The sequence continues at coordinate 7,913 of WFQV01000255.1, forward strand.
TTTTGAAAAGAGTTCTCGTACCTGTTTAGGTGATCGGGAGTAACATTTAAAATTACCGAAACAAAAGGTTTGAAATTTCTAATGTAATCAAGTTGAAAACTTGAAACTTCGAGAGCTACGAATTCATCCTCCTTCACTTCAAGTGCAGTTTCTGAAAACGCCGTACCAATATTCCCCGCCAAGTAGGTTTTAAGTCCGGCATTATTTAACGTGTGAGCGCAAAGCGTTGTAGTTGTTGTTTTACCGTTTGTACCGGTAATGGCAATCACCTTTCCTTTGCAGAACCACGAGGCGAATTCCAATTCACTTACAACTTTAATTTTTCTTTCACGTGCTATTTTTAGGGGGTAAGAATCCGATGGGACACCCGGACTTGTAACAATAAAGTCACAGTAAAAAACCCGTTCTGTGTGTTCGTCTGTTTCGAACTCGATTCCTGCATCTTCCAACTCTCTTGTGTACTTCTCAAGTTTTTCAGCCGGAGCGGAATCGGAGACAAAGGGGACAGCGTTCAATTCGGCTGCCAACTTAGCTGCGGCAACACCGCTTCGAACCGCACCTAAAATCGATATTCTTTTCCCTGCAATATTCATCGTATTTTAAATGATGCCAAACTAATTATTGCTAAAATTATTGTTATGATGTAGGCTCGCATTACAATTTTCGGTTCAGCCCAGCCGGATAGCTCGAAGTGGTGATGAACCGGAGCCATTTTGAAAACTCTTCTTCCCTCTCCGTATTTTTTCTTTGTGTACTTGAAGTAAAGTCTTTGAATAATGACCGAGAGGGTTTCCAGGAAGAAGACGCCGCCTAAGATAGGGATTAAAAGTTCCTGTTTGATTAAGATTGCCAATATTCCGAAGGCGCCTCCAAGTGAAAGCGAACCAGTATCTCCCATAAAAACTTCGGCAGGATAAAAGTTAAACCAAAGGAATCCCAAACCGGCACCAATCATTGCTGCAATGAAAACAGTTAGTTCGCCGGAGCCGGGCATGTAAATAATATGGAGATAATCTGCAAAAATTACATTGCCAGTAATGTAGCTCATCACTGCCATTGCAAGCATTACAATCGACATATTTCCAATAGCCAAACCGTCGAGTCCGTCGGTAAGATTTACCGCATTTGAAGTTGCCGTAATTATGAATATTTCAATAGGAATATAGAAATACGAAAAATCCAAGTTGAGGTTTTTTACAAACGGCAATGTGGTCTCGGTAGCATGCGCCGAAAACTGGGGTAAAAAATAAACCGCCCCGCTAATAATCAAACCGACTATTACTTGACCCAACAATTTGTAACGAGCAATCAAACCTTTCTTTAATTTTTTAATTACCTTCAAATAGTCGTCAACAAAACCCACAAAGCCTAAGAAGAGTGTCCCGATTAAAACCAGAATAATGTAAATACTTTTAACGTCTGCCCACAGCAGAACAGGAACGACAATAGAAATAAGAATAATAATTCCGCCCATTGTAGGTGTACCTGCTTTTTTCTTGTGTCCCTCGGGGCCAAGTTCACGAATCGTTTCGCCAATCTGTTTTTTCTTCAAATACTTAATTATTTTCGGTCCTACGTAAACGGAAAGGAAGAGAGCCGTAATAGCCGAGAGCGCCGCTCGGAAAGTAATAAAACGGAAAACGTCGAAGCCCGGCGGATTAAATAATTTGTTTAAGTAATCGAACAAATAATAAATCATTCTTCGTTCCTTATTTTAATCGAATCGACAAATTCCTCCATCATCATTCCGCGTGAACCTTTAACCAAAAAACATTTCCCTTTTAATTCCATTTTACTCAAATGTTTATTCAAACTTTTCCTTGAAGTAAAGTGTTTGGCTTTGCTTCCCAAAGCATCGGCAAGCGCTTTCATATTTTTACCGATTGTCAAAACTTCGAACTTTTTCAATGTTGAAATTTCTTTTGCCAATTCGGAGTGAAGCGATTTGCTTTCCGCACCAAGCTCTAACATATCCCCCAAAATTAGGACTTTCGTAGAACAGGCTTTGATTTTTTTCATTACCGCAACCGCCTCCGCAACCGAAACGGGATTGGAATTGTACGTGTCGTCAATAAGTACAAAATCGTTTAACACATTTAAGTTTAATCTTCCCCTCACGCTTTTTAAAGAGCGGGTTGCTTTAATTAGATTACCTTTTCCAACTCCCATCCTCAAAGCCACCGCCACTGCAGCTAAAAAGTTAGAAGCATTTGCTTTCCCCAACAACGGCAATTTGATTTTCATTACTTTATTCTTGTAGCAGATTTCAATCTCCGGATGTCCGAATTCATCGTAAGAAATTATTCTGCCTTTTACATCCGGTTTGCCTTTGAAACCGAAAGTAATTTTGTCATTAATTCTCGATATTGCTTTTCGTAAAAAGGCATCATCGCTGTTGACAAATATTTTACCGTTGTGTTCAAGAGTAGTCTTAAAAAGAGAAAATTTCTCTTCCAACACTCCTTCAATATTGTTGAAGAACTGCAAATGCGACGCACCGATGTTAGTAATTAATGCAAAATCCGGTTCGGCAATTTCGGCTGTGTAAGCAATTTCCCCCGGATGATTTGTGCCGTGTTCGAGAATTAAAACCTCCGTTTCGGGTTTAACGTTTAAAATTGTTAGGGGTACACCTATTTGATTATTATTATTACGTTCTGTTTTTACCACTTTGTATTTTGTTTCGAGTAAAGTTGAAAGCATTTCCTTCGTTGTTGTTTTTCCGTTGCTTCCGGTCAGGGAAATCACTTTCGCATTGCTTTTTCTTCTCCACACTTTAGCAAGGTAACCATAGGCTTTAACCGTGTTTTTTACAGTAATGATTGCAGCGTTTAAATCGTCGTATCGCGAAAGTTTTCTATTATTGATTACAACCGCTGCCGCACCTTTTTGAACAGCTTGCTTTACAAAATCGTGACCGTCAAAATTTTTACCTCTAATTGCAACAAAGATTGAGTTTTTTACTTTTTGCCTTGAGTCTATAACCACACCCGATGCGGAACGAAACTTGTCCGGTTCGTAAATTACTGCCGTGGGCATATTAAATATGTCGTTCAAGTTAATCCGCATAAGAGTTTTCCTTTAAGTATTTTTCGGCAACTTCCTTGTCGGAGAAGTGGCGTCTTACGCCTTTAATTTCCTGATAAGTTTCGTGCCCTTTGCCGGCAATTAAAATAACCGCTTCATCTTCGGAGTTTTCAATAGCGTAGCGAATTGCTTCTTCCCTATTCTCAATTACTTTGTGATTGTTCTTTTTCATTCCGCTTTCAATTTCTTCTATTATTTTCATCGGCTCTTCCGAGCGGGGATTGTCCGAAGTAACTATTACAAAATTGCTGTAGCGCTCGGCTATCTCTCCCATTACCGGTCGCTTTGTTTTGTCCCGGTCGCCTCCGCAACCGAATACGGTATAAACCGGAAAATTTTCACCCACAATGTGGCGGACTGCCTTCAATGCCGCTTCAAGGCTGCCGGCGGTGTGGGAGTAATCGACAATTGCTTTCTTTGAGCCGCGGCTTACAACTTCGAATCTGCCCGGCACTTGCGGAGTGTTTAGAATTGCTTTTTTAATTACTTCGGTTTCAATGCCTAAAATTTTGGCTGCAACAAAAGCTGCCGAAGCGTTGTAAGCATTGAACGAACCGATTAATTTGGTTTGTAGAAAAACTTCTTCACCGTTAAATTCAAGAATCCAACCGGTACCGTCCAAATTAAATTCCACATCCTTAATCTTGTAATCCGCTTTGTCCGAGATGCCGAAAGAAATTTTCTCGGCAACGCTGCCTTTTAAAACATCTTCGTAATGTTCGTCGTCAATATTGAAAATAATTTTTCCGTCTTCTTTGAGAGAAAGAAAGAACTGTCTTTTTGCTTCAAGATAATTCTCAAACGATTTGTGAAAATCCAAATGGTCCGAAGCTATGTTGGTAAAAATTCCAATGTCGAAATCCAAATCCACTATTCGGCTGAGAGCAATGGAGTGAGAAGAAACTTCCATTACCGCAGCGCGACATTCCTGTTCAATCATCAGGGCAAGTAGTTCGTTTATTTCGTTTGCTTCGGGAGTAGTCAATTTCGACGGCAGTTCTTCTTCGCCGATTAAATTTTTATTTGTACCTATTAAACCCGAGGAAATACCGGCGGCAAGCAAAATTTCACGTAAAAAATAAGTAGTGGTGGTTTTGCCTTTTGTCCCCGTCACACCGATTAAACTCATTTTCCTTGAGGGCTGACCGTAAACAATGTTAGAAATTTTAGGTAAAATTTTTCGCGTATTTTCAACTACAATTTTGACAACATTGTTGGAGGTAAAAATATCTTCAGGGTAAAGTGAATTATCATCAAGCACAATTGCGGAAGCTCCGGACGCAATTGCTTGCGGAATGTATTTGTGCCCGTCGGTCTTAAAGCCTTTGATTGCTACAAAGATTGTTTTCTCCCCGACTTTCCGAGAGTCAATCTCAACGTGTTCGATTTCTTTTACTTCCGCATTACCTACAACTTGAATTACTTCGATGGCATCAATAACTTCCGATAATTTCATTTTACCTCCTGCATTTTAGAATAACATTTTTGATTCTTTTAACGCTGGTTCCCGGCGCAACACTCTGCCAAATAATTCTGCCGGAACCTTCGATCTTGAATTTAATTCCCAACTCCGAGACGATGCTTAAAGCTTTTCGTAAAGACATTCCCACTAAATTCGGCATAGAGGAACGCCTTGATATTTTAATTTCTTTCTTTGTACGTAAAACATTAGGCACATCTGCCGCAACGACCATCTTGTTATTTCCCGCCGAAACGAGTTCTTTAACGAATTTAACTTTAGGTTGTTTCGTACGATGAATTTCTTTTTTAAATGGGGTCAGACTTAAATCCGCGTTGGCGATTCTTTCTGCTATTTTTTCAAATATCGGTGCAGCTACTTGTCCGCCGTACCTGCCTTTGGACGGCGAATCAACTAAAATTAAAATCTCATATTTAGGCGCTTCGGCGGGGAAGAAACCGATGAATGAAGCGTTGTAATAAAAAGAGGAATATTTACCGTTAATTAACTTCTGCGCCGTGCCGGTTTTTCCTCCAACCAAAATATTTTTCAATTGAGCTTTTTCGCCCGTGCCGTTTTCCACTACGTCAACTAATAGTTTTTTAAGTTCATCAGATGTCTTCTTGGAAATAATTTTTCTTATTTCTTGCGGATGAAAACTTTTTACAACATTCCCTTCGTCATCCGTTACTTCTTTAACAATTTCAGGGTGTAACAGCTTGCCGCCATTAATTAATGCCGCGTAAGCCATAGCCATTTGAATCGGTGTGACTGAAATACCATAACCGTGCGAGATGTAAGCCTTGGTTGTTCGTTCGAATTTCGACGGCGGAATTAGTTTACCGGCAACTTCGCCGGGGATATCAACACCGCTTAAATTACCAAATCCGAAATCCCTTAAATATTTGTAAAACTTGTTCTTCCCTATTCTGTAACTTAATTTCACTGCTCCGATGTTACTCGAGTGAGTGAGAATTTCTCTCACCGTCAATCGAGCGGCAGGGTGAGTGTCTTTAATAATTGCATTTCTAAAAAGTACGTAACGCCCGTTTTCGGTATTGATTACATCGTTCTCAAGAACCAGTTTCTCTTCAAAAAGCATTGCAAATAAAATTGATTTCATCGTCGAGCCGGGTTCGTAAGTATCGCTAACGGCTCTGTTGCGCCTCGCCGAGGCATTGAACAGATTGTAATTGGCAGGGTCGTAATTCGGTAAATCCGCCAGTGCAAGAATTTCTCCGTTCTGCGGATTAAGAACAATTCCCACAGCCGCTTTACCTTGATAATAATTTACTCCTTTAATTAATTCTTCTTCTAAAATTTTTTGGATGTCTTTGTCAATCGTAAGAATAACATTGTCGCCGTTCTTCGGCTGCTGGGATTTACTTTGGTCAATTGAAACAATTCTGCCCGAAACGTCTTTCTCAATTACCAAATGACCATCGACGCCTTTTAAAAAATTCTCGAACTTACCTTCTATTCCCGCCTGCCCTTTTAATTTTCTATTGACAAACCCGATAACGTGTGCAGCCAAACTGCCGTAAGGGTAAACTCTCGTATAATCTTCTTCATAGTACAATCTGTCAACAATGAAATCACTTAATTTTAATGCGTAATCTCTCGGAACTTTCTTTTCAAGACATACACGCTTAGCGGGGGATTGCATCAACTTTAAATAGTAATTTTCGTCTTTCCCGAAAACCTTTGAAAACTTCCGTGCAATTACCGTGTCGGACACTTGCTTTTTACTCATTCGGTTATCCACGTAAAAGGAAATGTCGTTTTTAGTGTAAGCAAGTAAATTGTTCTTCCTATCAAATATCGAACCCCTTTCGGCTTTTACAAATTCTTTTTTGTATTGTTGTTTTAAAGCGTAAAACTTGTAATACTCGTGCTTCTTTATTTGAATATTATAGAGCCTTGCCACAAGCCCGAAGAAGGCAAGTGTCATAAAAAAAAGAATCAATATTGCTCTGTACTTATTCATATTTTGAGTTTACAATTTTTTCCAATCTTTTAATTCTGTTTTCGTTGACCCAGATTTTTTCGAACATTTTGGAAGAACGGACAAGTCCTAATTTTTCACGAGCAATTTTTACAATCCTTTCTTCCGAGCTTAATTTTTGCTGCAGAACGATTTTAGCGTCGAGAACATCCTGCTTACGAGCAAGCTCGGCGTTTAGAATTTCTGCCTGCTTGTTTAAAACTTTTATCTTACTGGTTAAGAAAAGATGTCCGATAAGAGCGGCAATTACCAAAAATACCGCGAGCAGAAATTCTCTAAATATTGAATTAGTATTCATTTCCTCTCCGCGGCTCTTAATTTTGCACTGCGTGCGCGGAAGTTAATTTTAACTTCTTCTTCCGAAGGCACAACCGGTTTCTTGGTTAAAATTTTCAAACGAGATTCTTTATCGCACGTGCAAATTGGGGCTTCGGGCGGACAAATGCACGGAAGCGCTTCGTATTTAAATGCTTCCTTAACTATTCTGTCTTCCAAAGAATGGTAGGAAAGTATTACAATTCTTCCGCCTGGTTTTAACAAATCCACGGCATCCGAAATAAATTCTTTCAACTCGTCCAACTCATTGTTGACCGCAATACGCAATGCTTGGAAAATTCTCGAAAGTGATTTTCTCAGGTAATTCGGAGGAATAATTTGTGCAACTGCATTTCTTAATTGCAAAGTGTTTTCAAACTTTTCTATTTTCCTTAATGCAACAATTTTTTTTGCAATTTTTCTCGCCGCTTTCTCCTCACCGTAATTTCTTAAAATTTCTTCAATTGCTTCCTTGTCGTAATTGTTGAGAATATCCTTTGCCGTCAAATTGGAATTTTTATCCATGCGCAGATCCAAGGGTGCTTTTTCGCGATAAGTGAAACCTGAATTAGGATTATCCAATTGAAATGAAGAAACCCCAAGGTCTGCCAGGATACCATCAAACTTGTCAATGAACTCTATTCTTGCAATAGTTTTTATTTCGGTAAAAGAAGCATTGTAAATTTCAATTCTCTTATCAGCGAAAAATTTTTCCCTTGCAAATTCAAAAGCCTCCGCATCTTTATCGGTGGCAATCAACCGTGCATTTTTGTTTAGTCTATTTAAAATTTCTTTCGAGTGTCCCCCGAAGCCTAAAGTAGCATCGAAATACGTACCGGACTTGGAGGTAATTAAATAATCTACCGATTCTTTTAAAAGAACCGGTTTATGTTTTGTCATTTTGAAACGTTCATTACTTCGTTTGCAATCTGTTCAAAGAGCTTTTCGTTTTCTTTAATGTATTCTTCGTAAATTTTCGGGTTCCAAATTTCAATTTTTTTAATTGCACCAAGGATGAAAACTTCTTTGTCAATTTC
>WFQV01000256.1 GCA_015486905.1 Melioribacteraceae bacterium
CCAAAAGGGAAAACGCAATACCGGCGGCACCCAAGAAGAGGTGGTCATCCTCCAAGCCACGCCAAACACCGCCGACGTAATGGTCAAAAAACCTCAGTACTTTTCTGATTTTGCTGGTCGAGAAATACCGTCCTAAAAATCTAAATATTTTAAATCGCATTTTGCATCTTCTGTGGAATAGAACCGTAATACAAATCTTTCAATCTTTCAACTGAAATATCAACAAGACCGTTTATTTTCAGTCTGTTTCCTCCGGTCATTCCTAATTTCTCTATGTTAACTTTTTGCTCCATCGCCAATTTTTTAAATTCGGCGGCTTTGTTTTCGCTTACCGTTACTATTATCCTCGACTGTGATTCGGAGAACAGGGAGAAGTCCGCTCTCGTTTTAACCGGCAAATCGATTTTTGCTCCAACAGGTTTTTCTTCATTAATAATACAGCATTCTGCCAAAGCAACTGCAACACCTCCATCGGAAACATCGTGAGCGGAACTGATTAGTCGTCGGGAAATTGCTTTTAAGAGAAACCGTTGAATTTCTTTCTCCTTTTCCAAATCTATTTCCGGAGCGTCTCCTTCGACCAAATCAAAATAAGAATACATGTATTCACTCCCGCCGAGTTCTTCGAAGTCCTTACCAATTTGGTAAATCACATCGCCGGGTTGTTTAAACTCTGCCGTTGTAATGTTTTCCAAATTTTCCACCAGTCCAACCATTCCTATTACCGGTGTAGGATAGACCGCCGTATTAGGACTTTCGTTGTAAAAACTAACATTGCCGCCGGTAACAGGTGTTTCAAAAACTCTGCACGCATCTCCTATTCCGGCAACCGCTTCCGTGAAAGTCCAATAAATTTCAGGTTTGTACGGATTGCCAAAGTTCAAACAATTTGTAATTGCCAGCGGCAATGCGCCCGAACAAACAACGTTCCTTGCCGATTCCGCCACTGCAATTTTTCCGCCTCTGCGTGGGTTCAAATAAGTAAAGCGGGCGTTGCCATCCGTTTTAATAGCAAGCGCCTTACCGGTTTCTTTTACCAAAATCACTGCGGCGTCCGAACCTGGTCCTACAACCGTATTGGTTCTAACCATCGAATCGTACTGTTCGTAAACCCATTTTTTCGAAGCAACATTAGGTGAAGAAAAAACCTTTTCAAACACCTCGTTCAAATTTTCCGGCTGAGGAAGTTTGGAAAAATCAAATGCGTGTTTTTCGTCAATATAATCGGGCTTTCTTGTTTCGCGGATGTAAACGGGAGCCCCGCCGCCAAGCACCAACTCAAACGCCGGCACCTTTACTTTTGCGTCGTTTTCATATTCGGCGTCGAGAAGTCCGTCTTCCGTAACCTCGCCGATTATTTCGCAATTCAAATCCCACTTTTCAAAAGTTTCGATTATTTTATTTTCAAATCCTTTTTTGGCAACTACAAGCATTCTCTCCTGGCTTTCGGAAAGCATTATTTCATAAGCCGACATCCCTTTTTCGCGCAGAGGAATTCTGGTTAAATTAATTTTCATTCCGGCGTTCCCTTTCTCGCTCATCTCGGAGGTAGAGCAAGATATTCCCGCTGCGCCCATATCCTGAATGCCGACAATCCAATCGTTTTTAATTATTTCGAGAGTTGCTTCTAACAGTAATTTTTCGGTAAAAGGGTCACCCACTTGTACGGATGGTCTTTTCGACTCGGATTTTTCCGAAATTTCTTCGGAGGCAAAAGTCGCACCGTGAATTCCATCTTTCCCGGTGGAAGAACCGACAATCAACACAGGATTACCAACGCCCTTCGCAACAGCGGAGGCTGTCCTGTCGGTACGTACAATCCCTACCGCCATTGCATTTACAAGCGGGTTGTCGGTATAAGATTTGTCGAAGTAAACTTCTCCGCCTACTGTAGGAACTCCGAAAGCGTTTCCGTAATCACCGATTCCTTTAACCACACCCTCGAACAAATATTTCGTGCGGGGATTGTCCAGCGAACCGAATCTCAAGGAATTCAATGCAGCAATTGGTCGAGCACCCATTGTAAAGATATCTCTTAAAATTCCGCCCACGCCCGTTGCCGCCCCCTGATAGGGTTCAACTGCGGAAGGGTGATTGTGGCTCTCTATCTTAAAAGCCACGGCGTAACCGTCGCCGATATCTACAAGTCCGGCATTCTCTTCACCGGCACCAACAAGCAGGCGCCCACCCGAGCGGGGAAGGGTTTTTATTTGTGCAATTGAATTTTTGTAACTGCAATGCTCACTCCACATCACACTAAAAATTCCAAGTTCAGTGTAATTCGGAGTTCTCCCCAAACGTTCGCAAATCCGGTCAAATTCTTCTTCGGTTAAACCGTGTTCTAACGCTAATTCTAAAGTAACTTCTGGCTCGTTCATGAC
>WFQV01000257.1 GCA_015486905.1 Melioribacteraceae bacterium
ATAGTGAATGGTTCAAAGGTACAGATGCAAAGAGACAACAAATTAATTATGAATTAAAAACTTTACAGCAAAAATTTTTTGACAAAAAAAACAAAAATTTGAGCGACAATACTATAATGATTAAAATTTATTTATTATTACCTCTTCATTTTTCCCTCTGCGAAAAAATCTTTGCGGTCTTTGCGTGGAACTACATCCCTTTTCCACGCAGAGAACGCAGAGAATTTTCGCAAAGTTCATATCGCAGCAAGCCGCGAATATGAATGATGTACCGATAAATTGTGACTCTACGTCTTTTGAGCTTTTCATTCAATCATCTATTTTTTCTTTTCTTCGCTTATTTGAAATTAATTTTAAATTTCAATTTCTATTATTTTACTTGTGTCAATTCCCAAAATATCGACGACTTTTACCATTATTTTGTATTTGCCTTCCTTTTTGTATTCGTGCAGGGCGCTTGTAAATTCTAATGTTGAATTTTTCTTTGTACGGAAACTTTGCCATTCGTTTTCAAAAATGTAGTTCCCTGTCCATTTCCCTTTTATTTCTCCTTTTTCGTTGCGAACGCGGATTGTTTCTTCTTTGTTCTCGTAGTTAAAATCTATTGCCCAGTAATCAATCCAGTCGTACCAGTTTTCAGTTAAAATTTCCCTATTAATAATGCCGTTTTTATCTTTTGTGATTTTGACGATTTGTCCGTTTTCTATTACTACCTTGCTTCCGCTTCTCATTTGTTTTTGAATATCTTCTATATCGTCTTGTGTGTAATGCGTAACAAAATCAGTAATCTCGACTTTTATCGTATTGTTTTGGAGCTTCTGTATTTTGGCGTTTAAGTAAGCGACGTCGTAAAATCTTACTTGTCCTTTTTCGACGGCACGCTTGTCAAAAACGTCTTTCGGAATGTATTTAAGCGTTATTGCAACGCCTTTTTCCCTTAGTTCTTGAATAAATTGAGGCGTTAGCCCCATTTCAAACTCGAATCCAAGTACGTCCACTTGCGTGAAAAGTTTTTCGCGGCACTCTTCAAAAATTTCGAGCAAGCGGCTTTGAGTTACGGGAACGTCTAACGGACCGACATGCACAAATCTCCCCGCTTTGCTTCCGTGTAATGTTTTGTAGCCTTGAATTCGTTTCGCTTTGTAGGCTTCCAAAATAAGATTAACGTAAATTTCCTCTTTTTTCTCCAAACTGCCGTTGGTAAGGTTGTCCATAAAAAATTGCCGTTCGTATTTGCCGAGGTTAAGTATTTCAAACGCTCTGTAATCCTTTCCTTCGTTTTTTAATTGCCTTTGAACACCTATCATACGTTTGCGCGTAGTGTGAATTGCAAAACGCCCTAAATCGGTCGCAATCCATTTACGCCCGAGTTTTTCGGCGACCGCTGCGGTTGTGCCGCTCCCGCAAAAGAAGTCCGCAACCAAATCGCCTTCATTGCTGTGACCTGTAATAATTCTTTTTAATAAACCTTCTGGTTTTTGAGTTGGATATTTTAAATTTTCGTATGCAGTAGGACTTAGTATTTTTTGCACTTCTTTTCCCGTCCACCAATCATCAAGTGTAGCACCTTTATCGTCCAATTTATATTGATCGCCTTTTACTGCGGTTAATCCCCTTTGTAATGTCCCTTCTGTATATGGTCTATATTGTTTATTAAAAGTCCATCGATTTGATTTAGAATACCAAAATAAATAATCATGTTTTCTATGATAGTAATTTTTTGGTGCACTACCTCCGCCGTAACACCAAGCAATAACATTTCTGAAATTATTAACTCCAAAAATATCATCGAGCAAAAGTTTCAAATAAGCACTTACGCGGTAATCCACGTGAACATAAATACTCCCGTCTTCGGCGAGTAGGTTGTGCATAAGTTTCAGGCGTTCGTACATCATAGTTAAATAACTTGAGATGCCTTTTCCCCAAGTGTCGCGGTAAGCAATTTCTTCAATTACGCTTTGTTTCTTTTCAGCTGTTTCGCCTTGTATTTCAATAGTAAAACCGAAATCCGCGCCAACTGCAAAAGGCGGGTCGATGTAAATAAGTTTTATTCCGCCTTCTTTTTCAATTTCTTCGCGTAGCGGTCCGTTAGCCAAAGAGGAAAGGATAAGTTTGTTATCTCCCCAAATTAGTTTGTTAGTCCAACCGGCTAACTGCCGTCCACGGAAATCAAACAAATCAGGTTCTTCTTCAGCAGTTTCTTTTCGCGGTTCGTCAATTTGCTCAATGCTGTGGAAAGGCAGCGCAATATTTGTAACTTCTTCTTTGCGTCCGTTCCAAAAAAGGAAAACATCTTCTTCGTCTGCAAAAAGTTTGTAAATATCTTCTTTTGGTAAATTCTTACCGTTTTTAATGAGCTCAATAATTCTGTTTTTGTCCGCTTCGCTTAAGTTCATTGTTTATCCTTTTTATTAATTTCAATTTTTCTTATTACTTCTTCAAAGTCTTTCTCCGCCTTGCTTAAAGTTTTTTGTTTGTTTTTAATAAATTTATCGTATTCGAGTTCGGCATTTTCTTTTGCAAGTTCGTGAGAAATAGAACCGGCGTCTTTCAATATATCTCGTTCGTTAAGATTTAAAAAAGCGTCCAATTTTTTTGTCCAATCTTTCATATACATCGGTATTCGTCGCATCGCTTGACCTTCCGCGAAAATTAGATATTGCTCGACAAGATTGTTTAACGCTTTTAACTCTTCTTCCGTTAAATAGTTTTTGGCTATTACAACGTCAGACCTACGGATTTTTTCGCCGCGCCAGTTTGTTAGTCCCATATTCGGTTTGGAACTATCGGCGCGTTCGTTGATAATTTCGGCAGCGGTTTTTCCTGTAATTGCCCAATGCAGTTTGTTTTGTACGGTTTGAAAAAATTTTATGCTCAATTCGTTTGTAGGATCATAATCGACGCTTGTGGCGTAAATATCCGTAATTTTGCGGTAAAAGCGTTTTTCGGAAGTGCGTATTTCCTGAATGCGCTGTAATAGTTCTTCAAAATAGTCAAAAGGCAAATCGGGATTTTTAAGGCGCTCGTCGTCCAAAACAAAACCTTTTACAATATATTCCCTTATCCGCTGCGTAGCCCATTGCCTGAATTTTGTAGCAATGTGCGATTTAACGCGATAGCCTACTGAAATAATTGCGTCGAGATTATAAAATTTTGTTTTGTATTTTTTGCCGTCCGAGGCAGTTGTTAAGAATTCCTTGACAACTGATTCTTCGTCCAGTTCTCTTTCCTTAAAAATATTGGAAAGGTGTAAACTGATATTCTGTTTGGTTGTTTGAAAAAGTTCCGCCATTGTTTTTTGCGTAAGCCAAACGGTTTCGTCTTGAAAACGCACGTCAATTTTAGTCTCGCCGTTTTCGGTTTGGTAAATCAAAAACTGCGAATTGTTTGCCGGTAAATTAGTTTTTTGTTTATTCATCGTTCGATTTAATATTAGCTCCTAGTTGCTGTAAAATTTATAAGCATTAATTCTACATAATGATATCAGCTCAATTTGCCAGACAGCGCTTGGCGAATTATAGAACTGAAAAAAATATAAACTAAGGAATATGTTCCTCTTTTTTATTCGGTTTTATTTTCATTATTCGTCCGTCCTTATAAACAACCAAAACGCCATTGTTTTTTCTTTTTGTTTCAAGCAGTTTTTGGTAAGTTTTATCCAAACCTAACAAAACTTTTTTTCTAATATCGGTTATTATTTGTTCTTTAGTTTCCATAATATTTTTTATTATTATCTGCCTTAAATATTTTAACTACGTCGTCAAAAGATTTTAAATTGTCTTTAATCTCGTCCCATTTTTCTTGTTTTACGTAAACAGGCGTGTACGAATAATTTTGCTGAGAGCTGTTTACATCTTTGCACCATTGAACGAGCCGTTTGATTTTACGAATATCATCCGAATCTTCACGCCCTTTGGTTTCTACTACGTAAAAAGTATTCTCGGCTGTTTTTACAAAAAAGTCTGGATAATATTCTCTAATATTTCCGTTTTCGGCTTGATATTCAATTTTAAAATTAATACCGCCGTCGCCAATTGTGTTTTTTGCAAAAGCAATAACATCATTAAAACGATTTTCCAAGAAAGCGGCAAATTCCAATTCAAAATCGTTATCGCCGATAATTTTGTTAAATATTGATTTTTTAGGGATGAGAAATTTTTGTTCCTGTGCAATTTTAGGTTTTGTATTTCGTAACGAGATGAAGTTTTTAATTTCTGCCGAACCTCTGTCCGTAACTGTTAATTCGTCAATTGCTTTCTTAAAGGTTGATTTCAAAATTTCTCTTGTTTCGGGCTCTGACAAATTACGTAAAGTTTGCGGATTGCTAAGCTCAACTTCTTTGCCGAACAATTTATATTTTACAAAACTTTCAACTTTCGGATAAAGAACATTAAATCCGCCAATTAACCTACTTTCTTTTAAAATAGATGACGTAAAGAAAGCAATGACGTTTCTGTAATCCGGCGTAATCCCTTTAAACACGGTTTTGTGTGAAAATTTGCCATCAATGTCGGTGAAAATTATTTCCTTTAATTCATCCTCTTTGTAAGCGTTAAAAAAGGCGATTTTGTGTTTTAATTTTGAAACATCTATTAACTCAAGATTTTTGTATTCTCGGAATATTCTTGGTGTAAGAACCGGCAATGGGATATCAAGTTTTTCCAAATCTTTTTCTTTATTATCATTGTCAACTTCAATAATAATCGGAGCTTTTGTTTTTGTGCCATGCCCCATTGGACTATACTCAAATTCAACCCCCTCGGTTTTTAAGCTTTCAACAAATTCCAAAAACGCTTTCGTTCCGATTACTACTAATTTTTCTTTCTCGCTCTTAATTCCAAACATTTTGCGCAAACCTCTACCTATGGCTTGTTCGGGAAGAATTTGTGATTTTGCTTCGAACGGTCTCAACCCGATTATTGTAGTTACGTTTTTAACATTCCAACCTTCGCGAAGCATTAAAACCGAAACAACCGCCTTGTAGGGAGATTGGTCGCTGTCAATATCGTCCGCCGCCTTTCGTAATTTTTCAAGTTCATCTTTCGCTTTTTTACTTTTAGTATTTTCAACAATTTCCCCTGAATTATTCGTATGAATTGTAAGTACAGCGTCTTTTAATTTCGGGAAATTTGTTTCCAAGAATTCCGTCGTTCTTTTCGCTTCTTTTATGTTGGTTGTCATTACAAAAAGAATAGGAGTTTTTTGACTTTTTAACGCTTCGTATTGTTTTTCCCATTCCAAATAACCAAGGTTAATGTGGTCTCTGTACCTCTCAATAAAATCGGAAGAATCTTTTTCTTCGATTTTATTTCTTGAAACTTCATCCGGCAGAACCGGCGTTTTTACTACTTTTTGTTGTATCGCTTCCACAAGAGGATAATCGCAAATGGTTTGAACAAAAATTGAGCCGTTGTTATGTTTGGGAGTTGCGGTAAAATCCGCTTGTAAAGAAATCCCATTCCCGTTTTTAAGTTTTAGTTTATTGCTAATATCTTCAATATTTTTGAACCAAGCCAAAGATTTATCGTGAATATGATGCACTTCGTCGTTAAGAACGACCAAATCTTTAATTTTGTCGCTCCTTAATATTTTACCTAAATCAAGTCCTTTATTAATATCGGCGTCGGCTTTTGGCTTAACGCCCAGAAACATTTCTTCAAAAGTTTTTTCGGGCGTTTCATTTAAAAATATTCGATGTACGTTTGTTAGAAAAATATTTCCTTTTTCGTTAATCTGTTCTAATGTATCTTGAATATGTAAAGTAATCTGAAAATCGTTTTCCCAATCTTTATCTCCGTATCCGTTTTCGGGAATAAACGGTTCTTCAAAAAACATTTTAAGTCCGTCAAAATCTTTTTTCAAACGATTTAATACAATAATATTAGGCGCAATTACAAGAAAGTTTTTCGAAAGCGGACTTTTATTTTCGTAAAGTTTGTGGAAATAACTCCAGACCAAAGTCAAAGCCATTACTTTTGTTTTTCCAGAGCCGGTAGCCATTTTAATCACGTACCTTGTCCAGTTCTCGTCAAACATTCCGGAGCTTACCCGACCTGAAGAATCAAAACGCATTAGCTCGTATTTATCGCGAGCTTTAGCAACTTCGTACAAAAAAATTATTGACTCGACTGCTTCTCTCTGAGCAAAATAAAATGTGAATTTTTTCTCTCCCTTAAAATGTTCCCGATTAAACCAAAAGTCTAATAAAGCTTTGGAGGTTAAAGAAGCGCCAAGGTAGTCATTTTCGCGCCAATCTTTTACCGCTACTCTAATTTTATGAACGAGAGGTGGTAGAAGTTTCTGGTATTCATTATTAAATAAATTTGCCTGATCTTGAGAAGGCACCAATCTTTCGCTTGGGTCCATTATTGTAAAAGGGTCTTGAATTTTCATTTTGTTCCTTAGTAGAATGTATTTTGCTTTTAAGTTAATATTTTTCTTGTACCGAATTTACCCGCTTTCATTTTCAATATTTTATTAAACGTCCTTTGCATTTTAACTTATTTTAAAAACTGAAAATAACTTAAGAAGAAATGTTCTAATAATCAAGCGTTGGAAAAAGTCTCAAGTTTCAATTACCCTAATTTGGTCACAGACCTAATGGCACAGTTTTAAATCGGTGGTAAAAGAAAAAATAATAAATGGCTTTCGTTAGACGCGAGAGGCAAGACGTTAAACGTTAGTTCCATTATTAATTGAAAGTTGAAAAAAGCAGAAATCAGTTAACAGGGAAAAGAGAACAATGATTGTTACTTAATACTTGAGACCATTCTATTCAGCCATCCAACTTGTTGCGACGAAGTCAAGCGAAGTGCAGACAAAGACGGACCTGTCGCGACGAATCCCGACTTGTCGGGAGAAGGCGGACATCCAACCATCCATTCATCCAACCATGCAAGGTTTTCGATTTTGCAAGAACCAACTTAAACCTCTTCGCTAAACCTTTTCCATTTTCAATTTTCAAACAATATTGAGTCTAGCGTCTCGCGTCTTTCTTTTTTTGTGTAGCGATTCTTGGATAATCGGATAAATGGATGAGTGGATGGTTTTGCCTGTTTGCTTGTAGACAAAATATTATTAATTCTTAGTTAATATGTTTTGCGTCTCGCGTTTAACTATTTCTTATTTCTTGTTTCTTCTTTCTTATTTTTTTTATTTTTTGCCACTGATTTTAAACCTGTACCACAAAATTCAAACTCATACTGTTTTATATCTAAATTCGTTACATGAAAATTCTTTTAGATTTCCAAACAATTTTGTTATTTTAATAATTAAATTTTCATTTCATTGGAATTAAAATTGACAAAGCAGGAAGAAATACTTTTTTTACTGCGTACTTACGGCATCCGCCAAACTTGGCTTGCTAAAAAATTGGGGCTAAGGAAACAAACTCTTTCTTACTTACTTAAAGAAAGTCCCCGCTTAGATGATGACCTTTACAAAAAAATCAAAGACATTGTTGACAATTATCAACTTGAATTAGACCTGTTTAGGGACGTAGAAGAAGACCTCGACCTTTTCAAGGAAGAAAATCTCCGTCTTGGAGTGGGTGAAAGAATAAGAATATTCGCAAAAAGAAAATACAATACGCTTAAAGCCCTTGCCGATGCACTGGAAATGAAACCGCAGCAACTTCAAGAATACGTAAGCGGACGCAGAGAACCCGGTACAAAAATTTTACGGAAATTATTACGCCTTGGTTGTGATATTAATTGGCTGCTCGGCGGAGCGGAATCTTTGGAAAGCTACCGGGTATTTAAATTGGAGCAAGAACTCAAACGCAACGAAATAGCCCTCGAACAAATTAAGAATGCATTGAAAAAATTGGAAGGGTAAGAAAAAATTGATTAAAATAATTATGAACAAATATTATTGCCGTCAAATAAAATTCTAAAATTATTTAAACGAACCACATAAAAAAAGAATGTAATTAGAAGATAAAAAAAATATCAATATAAGTATGTTGGCTCACAATGAATTTTACATTCACTATTTTAATGAACTTTTTATTATATTATGATTATTAAATTTGAAAAGTATTATTTACAGGAATTATACGAACAAGGAAAAGCGAGAAATAAGAAATACCGATTTCAAAAAGCGATTATTAAACAATACAAGAAAACAATAGATAAATTAAAAGCTGCTAATAGAATTGAAGACCTTTACAAAATTAAAAGTTTACATTATGAAATTCTTAAAGGTGATAAAGAAGGAATTGAAGCTGTTTACATCAATATTAAATATAGGATTGAATTTAGATTGAGTATTGAAGGAGAAATCACGATTTGTAATATTTTGGAATTAAGCAAACACTATGGAGATTAGAGAAAATAACATTACGCCTTTTGAACCCACACACCCTGGCGAATTGATAAGAGACGAAATTAATGCGCGGGAAGATTTAACTCAACGCGAACTCGCAAAACAACTAGGTGTAAAGCCCTCATTCCTAAATGAAATCATTAAGGGTAAGCGTTCAATTACAGCATCAACTGCTCTCTTGCTTGAGGAGGCATTGGATATACCTGCTGAATATTGGATGAAATTCCAATCCCAATACGAGATTGATAAGGCACGAGTTAAAGAAAAAAATATCAGAAAATTAAAAAATGTTAAAATATGGAATGCAATTAAAGAATATGTTCCAATAAAATATTTTAAACAATATCTTACTTCCAATTTAGAAGATGATATACACATAATAAAAAAAATTTTTAACATTTCTACTATAGATGACTTAATTTTAAACGCTGCTACAAACAAGTTTTCTTATTATAGGAAGTCCGATAAATTACTGATTGATGAAAGAAATATGCTTGCTTGGAGTTCTTTGGCAAACTATGAAGCCAAATTACAGGAGACTAATATATTTAATCACAATAATATTGATTCCTTGTGCATAGAACTTAATAAAATTTTCTTTGAGAATAGAAATACAATTGATAAAACACGTGAGATTCTTAATCAATATGGTATTAAATTAGTTGTAATACAAAGATTCGAGAAAGCTCCTATTGACGGGTATTCCTTCTGGTCGGAAGAAAATCCGGCGATTGCAATGACGTTGAGATACAAACGTATTGATTATTTTGCTTTTACTTTGCTTCACGAAATAGGACATATTTATTTACATATCTCCGGTGGAATTGATAAAGAATTTATTGATTTGTCAGATTCGGAAGTCACAAACGAAAAAGAATACCAGGCAAATGATTTTGCGCAACAAAAACTGATCCCTTTGGAAATTTGGGAAGAGATAATCAAGCATAGCCCATTGAATGATAATAGGATAACCAAACTGGGTAATAAATTTGGCATTAACCCGGCAATTATTTTAGGAAGACTTTCTTACGAAAAAAATAATTACGCAATAAAAACCAAAATAAAAAGAAAATTAGGATAAAAAAAATTTTTCCCCCGCAAGATACGTATCACTCCTCTTGCCCTTGCGAGGTTCACTCTTCCTTTTTTTCGATTTATGCTGCTTAAAGATACCAGCACAACTTCGAAGTATTACATTAACGCAAATGTCGAATCAATGCGCAAAAAACGCATAAATTTTTTCAACATAATTTTGACGCATAAATGAGCTGTAAATAGCCGCAATTATACGATTTTAAAAAAAAGGAAATAAATTAAAAGAGAGTTAAAAAATTTGGGACTTTAACAAAAAACTAAGATTTTTCTTGTGGAGCTAAGGGGGCTCGAACCCCTGACCTCTTGAATGCCATTCAAACGCTCTCCCAACTGAGCTATAGCCCCATAATTTTAAGAACCGAAGTGCAAATTTAGAC
>WFQV01000258.1 GCA_015486905.1 Melioribacteraceae bacterium
AAAAAAAGCAATCAGGAAGTGTTAACGGTTCTTTAAATTGATGTTCAAGAGGTTTTTTAACTGTACAGTGTACAGTAACTTTCTTAAATTTCCTTTAAATTAGGATAAATATCGGGGTATCCCTGCTGATTTGTAATCAGCCGGTCGGCGGTTCAAGCCTGCCTGCGGTAGGCAGGTCCGTCTGCCAGCTCTCAAAGACCTCGATTTTTAATGATAATCGGGGTTTTTTATTTTAAAGATTTTAAAGGGATCGTAATTTTACATCATTTTGGTAGGTGCTTTTGTATGTAAACCCGGATGTGGAATCTTGTTTAGAGCAAGCGAATAAAAACTTATCAAATATTTTTTGGAGGAAAAAATAAAAAGGGGGTTATTTAGAATTTTTTTCGTCGGCTAATTTTGCAAAATTTATAGCAGGTAAAAAGAAAGTTCCCAATCCCGAAGAAGAAACAAGCGTGTTGATATAACTTCTAACAAATGGGAAAGCTATTGCCGGGGCGTTAATCTTGATAAAGGGAGATTTTTTAAACTCATCGGTATATTCCTTTTCCGAAATAAATTTCGAAATTGTCTCAAGTTCGAGATTAAAGTTTTCGGTTTCCAAAGAGATTACAAATTTAATTAAAAAGAGATTGGGAGTTTCTTGCGGGAAAAGCGATTGGATATTAATTTTTATATTTGATGGCGGTTTAGCTTCTTCATTCTGAGGAGTCCCACCTTTTGCGGTTAAGGAAACTTTTGTCGCCACAAAGTCAGCTAAGCGTAACCTACTATCTATTTGAATTTTATTGTTCACGCTACTTCCGAAAATCGTGACGGATAAAAGCTAAAATCGGTTTGCAGAGAATTTAAAAATTTAGAATTTATTTCTATTGAAGGTTCTTCGCTAATAGAAAACAATTGAAGCTCGATAAGCTCTTTAATTTTAACAAATTTATTTTCTTTGGCTAAGGTATTGAGAGCGCTTTCGCTAAAACTGGCGCTTTTACCATTCGCTTTATTTGTAATAACATAATTTTTAAAATCTTCATCGTAAGCGACATTATATTTTTCAGTGTCTATTTTATATTCGTAGCGTTCTTTGAAGAGGAAAGCGTTTAGTGTGGAAGGGGTTTCCTTACTCAAAGCCTCTTCAGCTCTTTTCTTTATTTCTTCCCAATTAGCCATCTCTAATTTCCTTTGTAAAGTTTAAAATCTGATATTATTGATAAATCTTAGACCACTATTTGAATCCTTTTACGGTAATATAAATCTTCAACAACCGTGTATTGATTATTAACAGGCACATCCTGAAAAATAATTGCTTTTATGTTTTTAAATATACCATTTTCCAAGAAATAATTATTTAATTCTCTTATCGTAATTTTCCTTTTGGTTTTCAGCTTTTTTACAATTATTTGTTCGGCTGCAAATTCAATCATATCAACCCAGCCATAATAATCATCTTCATTAAAAACAGTATCTATAACATTAGCACCAACATCATTAATAATGCAAGAATAAATTTGATAGGTCCCCGTTGTTCTTGATTTAGATTGCTTTCCCCACATTTCGGCAAAAATAAGTTCACGCCAAAAATAATACCCTTTCCCCAGCCAAGCGTTTTTTCTAACGCTTTTAATTGGCCCTTTTAAGACATTTCCTCTATTTTCTTGAGCATGATAATATTCCCGCATTTTCCTGTTTCACTCGCCTATCTCTTTTGCTTATTTCCTTTAATATTAGCGTCAGTAACATGACTCGTGTGAGAGCCCGGCGTTTGTGACTGTAACCGATGAATTGTTGTTATTCATCTCATCGGTATCCCGAAGGCAAACGTTGAACCTTTACCAAGCTCACTATCGACCCAAACCTTGCCGCCGCGGTCTTCTACAATTAATTTCACTAACCACAAACCCAAGCCTGATTGGGGTTCATCATTCATCGGTTTTGGAGTTAATATTCCTCCGCGGGTAAAGGCTTTGGCAATATCTTCTTTTGAAAGCCCCACACCATCGTCTTTAACTTCAACAATTAACATGTTGTTTTCCGTATGGGCAAAAATATCTACCGTTGTACCCGGAGGTCCGTATTTAATTGCATTGTTAACGAGATTGTCAACCACCTCCTCAAATTTGTCCGGATCCCACACAAGTTTGGGCAAATTGTCTTGCACGTGATTAATTAATTTAATCGATTTTTTCTTTACGTAAGCAGAATTTACTTTACAAACATTGTCGATAATGTGTTTTACTGAGAATTCTTCTCTATCTTCTTCGGGAATAAAATCTCCTGTATTAATCACCTCTGTCATTTCATGGGAGAGTCTTATTATTTTGTCCGCCGAGGAAGTTAACGAATCCATTATTTCCTGTTGCTCTTGAGCGGTAAGATCGTAAGATTTGATTAACTCAATGTAGCCTCGGATTGCATTAATGGGATTTTTAATATCGTGAATTGCAATTGCAAACATTTCGTCTTTTTTCTTTTGAAGAATTTCCAATGCGGCTTTCTTTTCTTCAAGCTCGGCTTTTCTGTGCAGCAGTTCAATGTTAACTCTCTCAAGTTCTACAATTTTATGTTTGAACTCGGAAATTTTTGACAGATTATTTTTCTCTTCTTCCTTTAATTTATTGTATGCTTCTTTAAGTTTCAAATGAGAATTTTCCAACTCCACAATCTTTTTATTTAATGAATTTTCAGCTTCCCTTATTTTAATAACGGTAGCTTTTTTCCCTTTAATTAAGAGGTAAATAATAATTAAGAGCAGAACCACAAGGGCGGCAATGCAGAGCTTTTCATTATTGCTCTCTACGGGTGTTTTAGCCTGGGCATGAACAATTAAGTTAAATGTTAAAAGAAAAAAGGAGATTAAAACAAACCGTCCTCTTTGAAAAATCACATTTCTCTTTTTTGTAATATTCATTTTTAACCGACTTTTATGAAAATAAAATAAACAAATATTAATATATTTAATTTAAACTAAAAACGAAAGTAATGATTAGCCCAATCATCTGATACGACAAAAATTCTTTCATTTTCAAGGAAATAATTTCCGTTTGCCCCTACTTTTGCAATCAGCAGAGGGTAAATGTTCTTTGAAAAATAATCCATTAAAAATTCTCTAAGCTGTTCGGCAGAGAAAGTTTTTTCAGGAGGAATGAAAAACTGCCTTGAAATCCATTCCCTCCTTTGTAGAATTGTCCATCTGTAATCCCTTTTTCTTAAGAACCGTTCGACTTCAGTTGTTCTAATCCAGTAGCCGTGCAAATGATTTTTACTTGAGCCGAATGCCGGAGTGAAAATTTTCTCCTCGTTCCACGGATAGAAAAAAAATCCCTTGAAAATAATTAAGTGTTCAACCGGTTTGTGAATTCCTAAAGATTTAAGAGCACTTTTCGCTATGGGCTCCGAGGAAAGCTTAATTTGTTCGTTTAACATTTTTTCTATTTTGATTTCAAGATTATCTGCAGGATTTGGCCCGAAAAAACTCTTCCAATTTTCTTCTCCTTTGGCGGAAAGGTAATATTTACCGGCGGTTTCCAAGTGGTAAACCGTCCCTTTTCCGTCTTCAATTAAAAAGTCGAGTTCACCGATTGTCCTCTTTCCACAAAATATCTGTACGTTCGATTTAATCACCCGAAAATTCGAAAATCTCCTGAGCCAGTAATCAATTAAAGTCTCAAAATATTT
>WFQV01000259.1 GCA_015486905.1 Melioribacteraceae bacterium
TAATTGAAATTGGGAAATTGGTTGACGGCTTTGCCGCGCTAAGGATATTTGAACAACTCAGAAAAAATTAAATATTTCTTAGCACCAGCAGAGTTTACCCTGCCTTGGCAGAGGCCATCTAATTACACACGGGTTTCAACCCGTAGTTGTAACGAATAAAAACAACAAAGAAGTTTTGGCGCGATTTTTGGCAGATTCGTTTTGGTAAAGCAAAAAATCGTGACAAAACGCTCAATGGGGAAAGACAAACTAATTTTTTTTGCCAACAAATTTAAACTTGTACCAATGAATATCAATAAGACTTTTTAATTACTCTTTTATAAAACCTTTTCTTATTTTTGAAGGTTAATTTAAAGAAAACTATGAGGTTAAAATGTTAAAAAAGTTGTTTTTAGTACTTATTGCTTTCTCATTTGTTAATGTCTCTTTTGCACAGTATAAAAGTCGGGATGAAATTCCTTTAAAGTACAAATGGGATATTCATCTTCTTTACAAAACAAATACCGAATGGCAGAAAGATTACAACAGACTTTCAAAGATGGCGGATAAGTTAAAAACCTATGAGGGGAAATTAAGCAGCGATTCAAAAACATTCCTGAGCGCACTAAGCCTTTATTCCGATTTAATGAAAGGTTATTACAAATTATCGGACTACGCACAAAGGCTTTACGATCAGGATTTGCGTGTGAGCGCCAACCAGCAATTGGTTGAACAATCCGAAGCATTGGGCACAAAGATTTCGGAATCGACTTCGTTTATTAGACCTGAAATTTTAAAGATTCCTTCCGAAAGAATACACCAATTTTTCGACGAGCAGCCCAAACTTGCCGACTTTGATTTCTTTGTAGAAGATATTCAAAGATTAAAAGCTCACACTTTAGGCGATAAGGAAGAGAAAATTTTAGCAAGTGCGCAGATGCTTGCCAATAGTCCTTCCACTATTCACGGAATTTTTGAGAATGCCGAAAAACCTTTCCCCGAAGTTAAACTTTCAAACGGTAAAATTGTTGAACTGAACTCATCCGCTTACGTTCAATACAGGACCGTCAAAAACAGGAAGGACAGAGCAAAAATTTTCAAAGCATTTTTTAACAATTACAAAAGATTCCAAAACACGCTCGGCGCTATCTTAGCGGCAAAAGTTAAAATTGACTATTTCTTTGCTAAAAACAGAAAATACAAAACCGCATTGGCTTATTCGCTCGATAAGAATAATATCCCGGTAAAAGTTTACACGAACCTAATCAAGCAAATGAACAAAAACATTCCAACTCTTCAAAGAATGTTAAAGTTAATGAAAAGAATGCTTGGTGTTGACACTCTTCATTACTATGATCTTTATATGCCAATTGTTAAGCATGTCGATATGAAGTTTACCGTTGACGAAGGACAGAAGATTATTTTGAAAACTCTAAAGCCAATGGGTCCGGAATATTTGAACACGGTCAAAAGGGCGTTTAACGAAAGGTGGGTTGACTATTATCCCACACCGGGTAAAAGGAGCGGTGCTTATTCAAGCGGTGCCGCTTACGATTATCACCCTTTCATTTTAATGAATTGGCACGGCGATTACAATTCCCTCAGCACTTTGATTCACGAGATGGGGCACACAATGCACAGCTATTTCTCGAACAAATATCAGCCGTTCATTAAATCCGATTACCCTATTTTTGTTGCCGAGATTGCTTCTACATGTAACGAATCTCTGCTTAACAATTACTTGGTTCAACATGCAAAAACAGATAAAGAAAAACTTTTCCTTTTGGGTTCTTATCTTGAATTGCTGAGGACAACCATCTTCCGTCAAACTTCTTTCGCAGAATTCGAATGGGAAATTCACAAGAGGATTGAAAACAAACAGCCTTTAACCGGTGGAATAATGAGCAAAATTTATTGGAAGATTGTTACAAAGTATTACGGGAATACTCCGGACGTTTGTATCGTTGACCCGTACATTGCTTACGAGTGGGCTTACATTCCGCACTTTGTGGATTATTCCTATTACGTTTACCAATATGCCACATCTTTAATTTACGCAACGGCTTTTGCGCAGAAAATAATCACCGAAGGCAAACCCGCCGTGGAGAAATATTATAATATTCTCAAAGGTGGAAGCTCCGATTATCCCATTAATTTAATTAAGAAAGCCGGAATTAACCCCTTAAGTTCGGAGGCTTTCGATCTAACAATGAAAAGAATGAATAACGTAATGGATCAAATTGAAAATATTCTTAACAAGAAAAAGTAGAGGTTAAAAATGAAGAAAGTTCTTTTATTCATAATGGTTCTTTCGGTTTTTGCAGCTTGTTCAAAACAGCAGGAAAAAAAATCTGTAAAAGCTGCAAATCAAGCTGTGAACTCACATCCGGCAGTACACGCCGTAGTAGTTAAAGAAAAAATAGACGCACCGCCGTATTCTTATCTTAAAGTGGAAGAAAACGGGAAGGAATATTGGATGGCAACTAATCAAATGGATGTAAAGCCGGGTGAGAAGGTCTATTATTCAAATGCAATGACGATGCAAAATTTTCATAGTAGAACTCTAAACAAAACATTCAAGGAAATTCTCTTTGTTCAAGATGCAAAGAAAACGGCTGAAGACTTATCCGTTAAATCGGAAGTTGCCGCAGCACATTCCAGTTTAGCAAACGAACCGCGGGTGAAAATTAAAATTGCTCCTATTGAAGGCGGCTTGACGGTTAAAGAAGTTTATGCTAAGAAAATGGAATTGGCGGGCAAAGTCGTAATGGTAAAAGGGAAGGTAGTTAAATTTAATCCCAATATTATGAGCAGGAATTGGATTCATATCCAGGACGGGACGGAATTTAACGGTAAATACGACCTTTTAATTACTTCACAGGACAAAGTAAATGTAGGAGATGTAGTTGTATTGCAAGGTACGGTAGTGCCGGGTAAGGATTTTGGCGCCGGTTACGTTTACGATGTGCTTTTGGAGAACGGAAAAGTTATAAAATAATTTCTTAGATTTTTTTAACACCTCGACTCGGCTTCGCTTAAGCTACGCCAAGTCGCCCCTCTTAAAAGAGTGAATTTTAAAATCGGGGTTGTCCAAAAAGCTTGACTTTGTCATTGCGAGAATGATTCCGACGAATCCGGAAGAAGATGAAACAACCTGCCTGCCCATGCCTGCAGGCGGAGCAGGCAGGCATATGAAGAACGAAGAAATTTTTGGAATCCGGATTAAATTATTCACGAAAAATCGCTTTGAATTATTGTAAGTCTTTAGCATTTATTTTAATTTTCTAACTCAAAAACAAACAAAAAATGAGATGAAAAAATGAGTAATGTAATTAAAGCCGCAGATAGAACCGAGAATATTAAATACGCAATCAGAGACATTTTATTGGTTGCCGACGAAGTTGCAAAAACAGGCAAAGAGATGCTTTATTTAAACATCGGCGACCCGAACATTTACGATTTTCAAACTCCACGGCACATGATTGAAGCCACTTACAAAGCAATGCTGGACAATCATTGCGGGTACGCACCCTCGTCAGGTGTCAAGGAAGCCCGCGAAGCAATCGGCCGTGAAGCCGAGAGAAAAGGAATTAAAAACGTTCAAGATGTTTTCGTAACAACCGGTGCAAGCGAAGCAATTGACATTTGTCTTACTGCTTTGGTTAATGCCGGAGAAAATATTCTAACGCCCACACCGGGCTATCCCCTCTACACTGCAATTCAAAGCAAATTGCAAATGGAGCCGAACCCTTATTATTTGGATGAAAGCAACGGTTGGCAGCCGGACATTGAAGATATTAAAAGTAAAATAAACGACAAGACAAAAGCAATCATCATTATCAACCCGAACAATCCCACCGGTTCGAACGCTACGCGGGAGACTTTGGAACAGTTGGTTAATTTGGCTGTCGAAAACAACCTCGTGATTTTTGCTGATGAGATTTACGATAAACTTTTAATGGACGGCGAAGAACACGTTGCGTTAGGTTCAATCAATCCCGATGCTCCGGTAATTACATTCGGCGGGTTGTCTAAAAATTATTTAGCCCCCGGTTGGAGAATGGGTTGGGGTGTAATCAGCGGTAACAAAAATGTACTCTCGGAATACATTGAAGCGATAAATAAAATTTTACGCTCCCGTCTTTCGGCAAATCATCCCGAGATGTACGCAATTCCGGCGGCACTCGACGGCGACCAGAGCCACTTAAAAGTTGTGGTTGAAAAGTTAACACGAAGAAGAAATATGACAGTTGAAATGCTGAACGCAATACCCGGAATTTCATGTGTGTCTCCCAAAGGTGCTTTCTACGCCTTCCCGCGCTTGCACATTAAAAATTCCGATAACCATTTCGTTGCCGAATTAATTAAGCAAACCGGTGTCGTGGTTGTTCCCGGAACAGGCTTCGGGCAAGTACCCGGCACAAAGCATTTTAGGGTGGTATTTTTACCGGACGAAGAAACCTTGGAAAAAGCTTACAAAAGCATTGAGGAATTTACTGCCGAGTACATTGAAAAATACGAAGGTGCTTTATCAGAGTAAAAGGCATAAGAAAATTAGGTTAATTATGAATTTTGAATGCTAAAGAATAAATTTATTGGATAATTGGATTGTTGGATAGTTGGATAGTTGGATGGATGGATAGTTGGATGGATGCATGATTGGATGATTGTTGTGTCTATTTTAGCTTTGAGGTTGAGATTGAGGTTAAGTCTAAGGTTAAGGCAAAGGTTTAGGTTGAGGTTAAGGTTTGGATATGCTACTTAATATGGGGAAACAAATGGAAAAATTACTCGATGAATTAGTGAAATATTGCCGAACTTCTTGAATACCTTTTACTCTTTGCATATATTTAAATTTAAATTGATTAAAAATTGAAAAGTGCTGTTTTGGACAACTGTCAAATTACGAAACTTTCTAACGGATTAACGGTCGTTTCCGAATATATCCCTTACGTCCAATCTTTCTCTCTTGGATTCTGGATTAAAGTCGGCTCGCGTAACGAAACACCGGTTACTAACGGAATCTCTCATTTTATCGAGCACATGCTTTTCAAGGGGACAAAAAACCGTTCTGCAAAAAAAATAGCCGACGAAATTGAATCCCTCGGCGGTTACCTCAATGCTTTTACAACTAAGGAATACACTTGTTACTACGGTCGCGGTTTAACGAAAAATTTGGGGAACACTTTCGTAGTGTTAGCAGATATGCTGCAAAATTCTCTCTTCCGTGAAAGCGATATTAAAAAAGAGGCGAAGGTAATTATTGACGAACTTAAAGATATTGAAGATTCGCCGGAGGAATTAATTTTTGACAAACTGGAATCTTTTCTGTTTAACGGCAATCCCTTGGCAATGCCAATAATAGGCACTAAGGAAAATATCGAGCGGTTCCGGCAGGCGGATTTTAAAAAATATTTCGAGGAACATTACGCATCCAATGAGATTTTCATTGTTGCTTCCGGTAATGTTGAACACGAAGAGTTGTTAAAATTAACCGAAGAACATTGCATAAAAAAGTCAGGCTCAAAAGTAAACACTCCCTCGAAAGTTATTCCCGTTAAAGCCGACGAATATTTTGTTTACAAAGAAATACAACAATCGCATTTTATTATTGCGTCTCCTGCGGTAGGTTTAACTCATAACGACAGAAAAAAGATTAATCTTATTTCCCACATCTTAGGCGAAGGGAGTTCAAGCAAACTGTTCCAAGAACTTAGGGAGAAGAACGGAATAGCTTACCAGGTAAACACTTTCTTAAATTCCTTTGAGGATGTTTCCACTTTCGGCGTTTATTTTTCTACCGACAACGGCAATTGGGAAAAGGCAAGGGATTTGATTTTCAGGGAGTTTGAAAAATTAAGAAATAAAAGGATTAGCGACAAAGATTTGCAAAGAGCGAAGGAATATTTGAAAGGCAATTATTTAATGAGTCTCGAAAGTCTGACAAACAGAATGCAGCGATTGGCAAACTCGATGATTTACTTTAACCGTTTGAAACCAATTGAAGAAAGCATTCGTGAAATTGACGAAATCACAAGTGACGACATCTTAAAAGTTTCTAATAAATTACTGGAAAAAGAGAACTTCTCCACCGTAATTTTAAGTTCTAAAAATTTGTTAATTCATTCAGCCGCTTAATAATTAAAGGGAATGATTATGCCGAAATTGACACTTGACGGAAAGGAAATAGAATTCAAAGAGGGGCAAACAATAATTCAGGTTGCAATGGAACACGGGGTTGAAATCCCTCATTTCTGCTGGCATCCCGAACTATCCGTCTCGGGTAATTGCAGAATGTGTCTTGTAGAAGTAGAACAAATTCCAAAGTTGGCTATTTCCTGTGCTACTATGGCTGCCGACGGAATGGTGGTTCAAACAAATTCCGAAAAGACAGTTGAAGCCCGAAAAGCCGTGCTGGAATTTATTTTAATCAATCACCCGTTGGATTGCCCTATCTGCGACGAAGCGGGCGAGTGTCAACTTCAGGATTACGCTTACGCCTACAGTGTGGGTGAAAGCAGAATGGTTGAAGAAAAAAATCACAAACCGAAACGCGTGAAATTGGGACCTCACGTTACTTACGACGCCGAACGTTGCATCTCCTGTTCAAGGTGCATTAGATTCTCACGTGAAATTGCACAAGAGCCGCAGTTGACTTTTGTCCAAAGGGGTGACAGAGTAATGATTGCAACTTTCCCCGGCGAAAGTTTCGACAATCCTTATTCAATGAACGCAATCGATATTTGTCCCGTAGGAGCTTTAACCAGCACGGATTTCAGATTTAAATCCCGAGTGTGGGAAATGTCCAAAACCGAATCCGTTTGTACCGGTTGTTCCCGCGGCTGCAACATTGAAATTTGGGTTAGGGATAATAAAATTCAACGTCTCACGCCCCGCTTTAATAACGACGTCAACAGCTATTGGATGTGCGACAACGGTCGCCTTAACACATTTAAGTTTGTAAATTCGGACACCCGCGTGGACGGCGCACAAATTAAGAAAGACGGAAACTTTGAAAAGGTTGAATGGGAGGAAGCCTTTCGCTTCACAAGTGAAAATCTTAAAAAATACAAAGCCGACGAAATTGCTTTTATCGGCTCCGC
Organism: Melioribacteraceae bacterium; assembly: GCA_015486905.1. Classification (GTDB taxonomy): domain Bacteria; phylum Bacteroidota; class Ignavibacteria; order Ignavibacteriales; family Melioribacteraceae; genus WFQV01. The sequence goes on from WFQV01000259.1 coordinate 7,083, forward strand.
ATTTGCTACGGTCGAGGACAATTACGTGTTTGCGAAATTGGCAAAAAATTTGGGAGTTAAAAACATTTCCTATTTTAACTACGTTGTTCCGGGCAGTGGCGATAATATTTTAATTACGGAGGACAAAGCTCCTAACTCACTTGGCGCAGAATTGGTAGGAATCAAAACGCCGGCTGACGGATTTAGTATTGAGAATATTTTTGAAGAAATTAAAAATAAAAAAATCAAAGCCGTTTACATCCTTGAGCAATCACCCGAATTTGAAAGTGATTTGTTGGACGCTCTTTCCAATGCCGAGTTCGTTGCGGTTCATGCTTTTAATTTCGGAAAACTAACCGACTTTGCCGATGTTGTTTTTCCGGCGGCAACTTACGCCGAGAAAAACGGAACATTTGTGAATTTCCAAGGACGCGCTCAAAGAATCAAGCCGGCGGTTGCCACAGCAGAGTCGGACAGAAGTTTGGACGGGCTTTCACAAAGCCGGTGGGACAAGTTCGGCACCGAGTTCGACCGTTGGAATCAAGGCAAGCGTTACGATGCCAAATCGAGCTGGAAAATTCTTACAATGCTTTCTACACATTTGGGTGAAAAATTTAATTTCAAAATGGCCGAAGAAGTCTTTGAAGAATTAGCTTCCAAGAATGAGTATTTCAAGGGACTCAATTACGACGAATTAGGCGGCGGCGGAGTGAAATTAAAAAATCTGAAATTTTCAGAAGAAGCAGTTTAGCAGGGAGTTAAAATAGAATGATTATTTGGAATTTCGTTTTAATTAGTTTGATTAAGATTGTTATTGTGGTTACCATTCTCTTCATTACGGTTGCTTACCTTGTGCTCTTCGAAAGAAAGATTAGCGCTTGGACGCAAAACCGGTACGGACCGAACAGAGTGGGATTTTGGGGACTGTTACAGCCCTTTGCAGATGTTTTTAAACTTTTACTGAAGGAAGACATTGTGCCGGAACAGGCTAACAAATTCCTTCATGCTTTGGCTCCTGCCATTGCTCTCTTCGTTGCGTTTTCCACTTACGCGGTAATTCCTTTCGGACCGCAGGTAACAATCTTAGGTGAACCGATTAAACTTGTAGTTGCGGATGTTAACATTGGCATTCTTTACGTACTTGCCCTTACCTCGCTCGGAGTTTACGGTTTGACAATTGCCGGGTGGTCGTCGGGAAGCAAATATTCACTCCTCGGTGGTGTGCGTTCTTCGGCTCAAATGATTTCCTACGAAGTTTCGATGGGCTTCTCCATTGCCGGTGTGCTTTTGTTTTCACAATCTTTAAGACCCATCGACATTGTAAACGCACAGTACGGCTGGATGTGGAACGCAATTTTGCAACCAATTGGCTTCATTACATTTGTCGTTGCCGCTTTCGCCGAAACAAACAGAATCCCGTTCGACCTGCCCGAAGCAGAGCCGGAGTTGGTCGGAGGCTACCACACCGAATACTCCTCAATGAAATTCGCTGGCTTCTTCCTTGCCGAATATGCAAATATGATTATTGCCGCCGCGATGATTGTTACACTTTACTTGGGTGGCTGGCAAATTCCTTACATCGACAAATTAGGCTTGGGCATTACGCTTACGACAATACTGCAAATACTTGCCTTCATTCTGAAAGTAGTAATTTTACTTTTCTTTTTTATTTGGGTTAGGTGGACAATCCCCCGCTTCCGCTACGACCAGTTAATGAATTTGGGCTGGAAAGTGATGTTCCCCCTCTCTTTACTTAATTTGATTTGGGTAGCCGTTTTAATAATGATTTTTAATATTTAAGGATTAAACGATGGTTCCGAAAAAGCGTTACAAAGATTTAACCTTTTGGGAAAAGATTTACATCCCTGAAATTCTAAAAGGATTAGTTCTTACGTTGAAATATATGTTCAAACCGCGCGCAACAATGCAATATCCCGAAGAGAAATTTGTCCCTTCCGCATCTTACCGCGGGCGGCCTGTACTTGTGCAGGAAGACGATGGCAGCGAAAGGTGCGTTGCTTGCGGACTTTGCTCGAGGGTTTGCCCCGCTCTTGCAATTGAGGTGCGTGCTGCCGAGACAGAAGCTGAGAAAGAACGCTATCCGGAAAAATTCGAAATAAATATGTTGCGTTGCATCTTCTGCGGTTTCTGCGAGGAAGTCTGTCCCGAAGAAGCAATTGTAATGAGCAAAGATTACGAACTTGTATTCACAAACCGCGAAGACGGTATTTTCGGGAAAGACAAACTCCTTACGCCGGTTGACCAATTAAAAGACAGACTTGAATTTATTAGGAAGTTTAAGTAAATTAATATAAAGATTACAAATTTGCATCGATGAAAGCGATGCTGACATTAATATTGACCCTCTTAATTACAGGTATCTTCTCCGCACAGGTAAACGATGTTTACACAAAGTTTATCGCTCCTAAATTTATTCCGCAAAACTCCGAGTTTCAAATAACAGCACTCGTTAAAAAAAACACCGATGAAATCGATTCCTTGGAACTTCGCTTGGAAATAAACTCCGAAATAATGCTGGATTCTGCGGCAGTTTTAAACGGAGATTCTCTTTCATTAATCGGTTGGAAAGAAAAGGCTTCCGACAACTTCGGGGAAATCGGTTATTCTGTCTTTCTGAATTTTCAAGATAGTTTAATTGCCTCTCCGAATTTTGTTGAAGTGGTGTACTATTTGAATTCGGATTCGCGAAGAAAAATCGATTACCGTTTTCATTACCGTTACAAATTGCTTTCCGATTCTTCCTCTCTTTTCACTCTCCCATTTACTCACGGTGCGGAGGAAGAAATTGAATCTTACAAAATTTCCCAAGCAAAAGGTTTGGCAAAACTATTGGATAAAAAAGGAACTTTAACCCTCTTCGGAAACTTCGGTGAAGATAATCAAAATTTGATTTTTTCTTACTGGCTGAAATTCAAAAAGCTCGGCAAGGCAGTTTTCTCTTTCCACCAAGGCGAAACCGACGATTCCCTCTGTGCCGTATCAGTCGGAGATAATGGACTGTTAAAATATTGTTCCGGCGAAAGTGTGACTATCTTCGAAGATTTTGCATTTTCGCCAAACGCTTGGTACAAGATGGAGTGCTTCGTTGAACCTGCAAACAGTGAAATTTTACTTTTCATTAACAACGATTTGCTTGCTGAGAAGAAAATCTTTTCTTCTTATATGATGAATAAAACAACGATTAAAATCAGCTCGCTGAATTCACAGATTATTTTCGACGACGTTAAAATACTGAGATACTCCGGTAGTTACGAGAAATTTTTAAATGAGAAACATCGTCTGAAAGATTTACCGGATTCGTTGGCGGTGGTATTCTCGGATGACTTTAACGAAACTCAAAACGATTCGAAAGAAAATAAATTCGGGATTAGAGCCGGCGACTTAAAATCCGTACCTTCGGATGCACCGGTTTTTGTACCCTTGCCGGAGCTGAACCTTTCGATTTATTCCACTTATTATTTCCTCGAATGGAAGGCAGCGGAAAACACTTTCCCCAAAGAGTTTATTTTGGAAAAATCAGTTGACGGAATTGAATACACGGAAATAAACAGGCAGAGCGTTTCCGAAACCGAAAGGGCAAAAACATTTTCTTTTACGGATGCAAAATCATTTACGGACGAAGTAATTTACTACCGTGTACTTCAAACAAACGAAGACGGTAGTGAAGTTTATTCCAATCAAGTAAAAGTGGGGCAAGGCGAAATTGAGGAGTTTTCGGTTGAGCAAAATTATCCGAATCCTTTCGGGGGCGCCGTAAATTCCATTAGCCCCGTTACAAACATTAAGGTAGAAGTATTCGTGCCCGGCGAATACAAAATTTCCGTTTTCGATTTGGTGGGCAAACAAATTCAAGTTCTTTATTCGGGACCTCTCTCGACGGGCATTCACAGCTTTGCTTTCGATGGTGCCGAGCTGCCTTCGGGAATTTATTTTTACGAGGTTGTTTCCCCACATTCGACAAAAGTGATGAAGATGATTTTGGCAAAATAAATTTGTTGTATTAAAATGCTTTCTAAAGTATATTCAAGCGCTACGCAAGGCATTGACGCTTACATTGTGGAAGTGGAAACAAATTTGGAAAATCAAATTCCGAGTTTCACTATTGTAGGCTTGCCGGACAGTGCAGTAAAAGAGAGTAGGGAAAGAGTTAATGCCGCAATAAAAAACAGCGGGTACTCTTTCCGTCCACAAAAAATTACAGTTAATTTGGCTCCCGCCGATGTAAAAAAAGAAGGCAGTGCTTTCGATTTGCCTATTGCTTTGGGAATTTTGGCTTCGGAAAATTTTGTGTCTGCGGAAACATTAAAGGACATTATTGCATTGGGCGAGCTTTCGCTCGACGGCGGATTGCGCAGAATTAAAGGTGCTCTACCGATTGCCGTGGAAGCAAAAAGGAAAGGGTTTCAAAAAATAATTTTACCCCTCGATTCCACACGCGAGGCTTCCATAGTCGAAGGAATTCAAGTGATTGGTGCCGAAAATCTTAGGCAGGCAGTAGCTTACCTAAACGACGAGATTCAATTGCAACCGGTCTTTACCGACAGGGAAAAAATATTCAATCAAGTAAACAAATACCATTTGGATTTTTCCGATGTTAAAGGGCAAGAGAACGTAAAACGAGCTTTGGAAATTGCAGCTGCCGGTGGACATAATATTTTAATGATTGGTCCTCCGGGTTCCGGCAAAACGATGCTTGCGAAAAGATTACCGACAATTCTACCGCCGCTTACTTTTGAGGAGGCTTTGGAAACAACGAAGATTCATTCCGTTGCAGGGATTCTTTCCAAGGACAAAGCATTGATTACCGAGCGTCCCTTTCGGAGTCCGCACCACACGGTTTCCGATGCCGCACTTATCGGCGGCGGCTCATTCCCCAAGCCGGGCGAAGTTTCCTACTCACACAATGGTGTTCTGTTTTTGGATGAGCTGCCGGAGTTCAAGAAAAACGTTCTCGAAGTTTTGCGTCAGCCCTTGGAAGATTTTAAAGTTACCGTTAGCCGTTCTAAAATGTCGCTCGAATTCCCCGCTAACTTTATGCTTGCCGCAGCAATGAACCCCTGCCCTTGCGGATACCTTACCGACCCGAATCATGAATGCACATGTACAATCGGAATGATTCAACGTTACATGGCAAAAATTTCGGGACCTCTTTTGGACAGAATAGACATTCAAATAGAAGTGCCTGCTGTGGATTTCAAAGATCTTTCCTCGAAAGCAAAAGGCGAACCTTCGGAAGCAATTCGCAAAAGGGTCGTAGCCGCAAGGGAAATTCAGCAAAGGAGATTTGTCAATCATCCGCACCTTCATTCCAATGCCGACATGGGTTCGCGGGAAGTACGCGAGTTTTGTCAGCTGGACGAAACCAGTTCGAACTTACTTAAAATGGCAATGACGAGCTTCGGGCTTTCGGCACGTGCTTACGACAGAATATTAAAAGTAAGCCGTACAATTGCCGATTTGGAGAACAGTGAAAATATTTTACCCCCGCACGTAAGCGAAGCAATACAATATCGCAGTCTGGACAGGGAACTGTGGAAACGTTAAATTTCAAAAACAAAAATTACTGTTAGAATTTCCTTTCCCTCAATTGAACGATAAACGTAAATGTGATTTAAGAAACACAACCATTAACAAATTCTCATTATTTTTCTTTAAATTGTTTTTGGCTATTTTTTGATTTGAAGAAGCCAAAAATATCTTCTAATAAATCTTTTGAATTGTAACTTATCTCGGAGGCAAGAATGAAAAAGCTTACTTTTTTAATTATTTTTTTGATAGCCGGGTTGTTAATAGGGCAAAGCAAACAAAAGTGGGTTACGTTCTCTTATCGCGATTACATTAATGTTGTTTCCGCAAGCAATGATAATATCTGGGTAGGAACCGGCGGCGGTATTGTAAAAATCAATAAATCAACCGGAGAGTACACAGCTTACGATAAAATAAATTCTCCTCTACCCTCAGATAACATTTACGCAATTTACATTAACCCTTCCACAGGGACAAAATATTTCGGCACAAGTTATGGCGGGGTAATTAAATTAGAAGGTGAACAATGGACTGTAATTCCCATGGACTCGATAATCGGGGTGGATTACGTTTCCTCAATAACTATGGGCCCACAAGGTAAACTGTGGGTTGGAATGAACAACGGTGGTCTTGGCGTTTACGACGGAACCAAATGGAAATTTTACGACAATTGGAATTCGGAGCTACCTTCAAAAACAATTCTTGATATTTTTACCGACCACAACGGCGTAATATGGGTCAGCACAGCGGCGGGACTCGTAAAAATTTCCGGCAGTACTTGGCAAGTTTTCTCTCCGGCGAATTCAAACTTCCCGAGCTACTTCATTTACGACATTGCCGAGGACAGCCGAAACAATCTTTGGTTTGCAACTCCCGATAAAGGCTTAATTAAATTTGACGGAACTAATTACAAAATTTACGACTCATCGAATTCTCCGTTAATTTCTCCACCTCTGGCAGGGGGCGGAACTTGTAAAATTTACAAAGTGGCAGTCACGCCGAGCGATGGCATCTGGGTCGGAACGTCTAATTACTTATTTTACTACGACGGCACCAACTGGACGCATTACGACAATACGAATTCCACTATCCCTAATATCTACATCTACGGTTTGTACTACGATTCCGACAATACGCTGTGGGTAGGGACTCCCCGAGGATTGGTCAAATACAAAAATGAAAAATGGAGTGCAGTGCAAACTTCCGACGCACCGTTCAAAGATCAAATTACAACTATTGTACCGGCAAAAAATAAAACCGTTTGGATTGGAACCGACGGCGATGGGATTTATCGTCTTCACGAATTACAATGGGAACATTTTGATTTAAGTAACTTCGGTTTTAGGAATAGAATCTCAAAGTTGTATTTGGACCCCACAGGCGTTTTGTGGGCAGGGACAATGCAAGACGGGGTTGCTTATTACGAAAATAATGATTGGCACAAAATGGATGACACAAATAATTATTTGACACCTTACGATATTAACGACATTGTTTACGATTCCCACCGTCACAAAATTTGGTTTGCACGTGCTTCCAACGGATTGGTTTCCTATGATTTAAATAACGGCGAATGGCAACAAATAATGTCCTCCGATTCTACCTTTCCCGACAATGATATACATTGCCTTTATTATGACGATTACGATTATTCCTTGTGGGTCGGCACTCATCACGGGCTGGCAAGGTTAACACGCGACGAGAATTGGGTTGTTTACGACCCTACAAATTCCGGACTTCCGGGTTACGGAGTTAAACAAATGGTGAAAGATAGGAGCGGTGTGCTATGGGCTCTTGTACCTTCTTATTGGAACGGAGATAACTGGGACGAAGGTGGCTTGGCAAAGTGGAACGGAACGGATAACTGGACTGCCATAAGCCGTGAAGCTTCGGGATTAGTACAGAAGGGATTAATGAGCTTAGATGTAGATAATAATAATGAATTGGTAATCGGAACCGACTCCGAAGGGTTGGTTATTTTTTCCGGTGAAAATGATTACCGTACTTACACCACTGCAAATTCTCCTTTGCCTATGAATAAAGTTGCTCCGGTTGCAGTAGATTCTGCCGGAAATATTTGGATGGCGAGCGCTTCGAATTTCCACGAGCAGATTTTCTTGACGGCATTCAACGAAAACGGTGTAGTGCTTGAAGTCAAGAACGATAAAAATCTCATTGCAAAAGGTTACAAACTTTTCCAGAATTACCCGAATCCGTTCCCCGCCAATGGCGGGACATGTAACCCCACAACAACAATAAAATATTCAATTCCTGTTGTAGGGACAGCTCACGAGCTGTCCGTACGTTTAACGGTTTACGACATCTTAGGTCGCGAGGTAGAAACGCTTGTAAACAAACACCAAACTCCGGGGAATTACACGCTGCGGTTCAATGCTTCGGGACTACCCAGCGGTGTGTACTTTTACCGTTTAAAAGCCGGTAACTTTTCCGAAGTCAAGAAGATGATTTTAATGAAATAATCTTTTTGCAAAAAACTAATCCATATTGAAGCTCCGGGTTCCACCGTAAACTCGGAGCTTTTTTAATTAGTTGCTTCTTAAAAAGTTAAAATGTGTGAAAATAAAGCAAAGAAACAATTGATAAAAATGCAATATTCAAATTAATTGCGTCTTACTGCTTATGTCGTAGTACTTTTTCTAATCCTTCTTTAACATCGGGAGGAAGGGGAGCGGCTTGTAAATCTTCAATTGTTTTTTGTACGTCGTAATCTATTTTTTTCAATGTGAATTTCCCTTCTTCGAAAATCGCATAGTTCGCTTTCGAATCCTCCCGCGAAAGCCCTACACTCCCGGGATTAACAACAAGTTTGCCGCCAACTTGTTTTTCAAACTGCAAGTGGGAATGCCCCACAAGAATAAAATCCGCTTTAATGTTTAAAACTAAATCCTCGGTAAAGTCTTCGGGGTAAAGATATTCGGAAATATTCCCCGCCGGAGAAGCGTGAGTTAAAAAGAATGTGTAACCCCCTTCTTTGACGTACAATTCTTTTGGCATTTTACGTAAAAAATCCTTGTATTTTCCCGGGAGAATTTGATTATGCCAAGCGCGCGTTTCTTCTGAAAATCTCCTAAAACTTCCCATTGAATTACAACTTACTCCGTAACCCAAAGCATTGTCGTGATTGCCGCGTACGTAATAATTAACTCTCTCTCTAATAAAATCCAAGCAAGGTTTTGGATTCGGACCGTAATCTACCGCATCGCCCAAAAAGAAAATTTTATCGTAATTTTTTTCTTTGTTAAGAACTGTTTGCAATGCGGTAAAATTTCCGTGAATATCCGAAAGTATTAATATTTTCATATCTTTGCCTGTAATTAATTTTCGTAACCGACAAAAATAACAAACAATATCCATTCGGCAATTCTAATCTTTTGTGAAAAACATTTTAACGGGAGGAAAATTTTTTAATTGAAATTTGCATTTTAAAAATTAATTAGTTAGATTAGAAATATTCTTAAATAGGAATTATTCAAAATGAAAATAAGTTTGGAAGAAATAAAAAATAAATTAAAAACCGCGGGGTTAAAAGTAACTCCGCAAAGAATTGCAGTATTAAAAGCTCTGCTTACAAACAAACATCATCCCTCCGCCGAGGATTTGATTTTAACGGTTCAAAAAGAGCATACGAATATTGCAGTAGGTACTATTTACAATATATTGGACACTTTCGTGAAAACCGGCATCGCTGAAAAAGTTTTAACAGATACTAACGTTGTTAGATACGACGCTTTTACGGAGAACCATTTTCATATTGTTTCCGGTAATGAAATTTCCGACTATTACGACGAGAAATTGTTTAAAATGGTGAAAAAATATCTTACCGGTGTTAAAATACCAAACTTTGAACTTGAGGATTTTGAAATAATCATCAAGGGAAAATTTAACACCGAGAACGTTTCAAAATAAAAAAAATGCTTTTAACAAATTAATCATTATTAAAAAAGGAGAACTAAAATGGAAAACAAAATGCCTCTATTAGGCGACAAAATGCCTTCGATGAAAGTCAACACTACTCACGGTGTAATTAACATTCCCGAAGATTTTAAGGGAAAATGGTTTGTGCTTTTTAGCCACCCGGGCGACTTCACACCGGTTTGTACAACCGAATTCGTCGCTTTCGCTAAGAGATACGAAGAGTTTGAAAAATTAAATACTAAGTTAATCGGTCTTTCAATTGACCAGGTTTTCTCACACATCAAATGGGTAGAGTGGATAGAGAAAGAACTTAAAGTTGAAATTCCTTTCCCGATTATTGCAGATGACATGGGCAAGGTTGCTTCTGCACTTGGAATGCTTCACCCTGGAAAAGGTACTAACACGGTTCGTGCCGTATTTGTAGGCGACCCTGAAGGTAACTTACGATTAATGATTTACTACCCGCAGGAAATAGGACGTCAGGTTGACGAAGTATTGCGTGCGCTCAAAGCATTACAAACGAGTGATGCTAACGGTGTTGCCTGCCCGGAAAATTGGCCGAACAACGAGTTAATCGGCGATAAGGTAATTCTTCCGCCGGCTGCTACAGTTGAAGATGCAGAAAAGAGAAAAACCGAAGCCGAAGGTTTTGACTGGTGGTTTAGGTACAAAAGTCTCTAATTTATTAGATGTTAAACGGGGCGCTTCGGCGTCTTTTTTTTGCAAATCTCCGTGCGTCATTGTAAGCATTGCCATAGCCGGTACTACGGAATCATTCAATCCGCTCAGCAATTCGATTTAAAATGTTGTTTGGGTACAATTTTAAATCCGGTGGTAAAAAAAATAGTTTGTCTTTTCCTCCAAAGCGTTTTGTCACGATTTTTGCTCTCATTATTTTTCACAACCTACCCTTTCCCTCCCTTCCCGAAGGGAGGGCTGTTTCTTGGTGTTTATTAAGAACCCCGCTACGCAGAATGCGGGGAAAGGGTGAATAGGTTTGAAAAATGACCGACCCCAAAGAGTTTACCCCGCAGAATGCGGGGAATCGAATGTTTGTGAAAGAAAATTTGGAAAAACAAAAACGATGCCGAAGGTATCGAAGTGAAGCAATCTATCGAAATGTTTGGCGAAGTTAAAAGTTCTAATTTGTCAACACTCCGACTCGGCTACGAACCGCATTTTGCGGGGGAAGGCGGGCAATCCAATCATCCATGCATCCACTCATCCATTTATGCAAGGTTCTCGATTTGACAATAATAAGCTAAGCTTAGCGCGGCAAGCCACAATTATGAATGATGAATTTTGAATTATGAATTAAAAAATTTACAGCAAAAATTTTTTGAAAAAAAAACAAAGATTTATGTTGTAATACTATAATTCATTTCGTCTTACCTCTAGTAGTCCGATCTCTAAATAACATATCATATAGTTGATAAGTCGTCTAATTTAAATTTCCATTTGAAAACAACAGGTTCCTTGTTTATCTCATTAATACCTTGATATATTCTATCGATAAGTTCTTGTTTGGTGTTTACTCTAATGTGTCTTAAAAATGAATGAGTTATTTTACTAAAGAACATTTCAATCATATTCAGCCAGATGCCATGTTTCGGTGTAAAAACAAACTCAAATCTATTTGGCTTTTTTAGCAGCCACTCTTTAGTCTCTTTTGAAATATGCGAGGAATGATTATCCAGTATAATCCTTATTTTCCAGTCCTCAGGATAGTGCTTGTCAACTTCAGTTAAAAACTCAATAAACTCTTTGCTTCTGTGTTTATCTCTTATTAAAGGAATGATTTCCCCATTATGTAAGTCTATTCCGGCAAGAAGACCTACTGTACCTAACCGCTTATATTCATAATCTCTTTGTAAGGTCGAATGCTTGCCTATTACAGGCTGTAATTGTAGTGCAATATTTTTTATTGCTTGTATCCCGGGTTTTTCGTCATAAGATATAGTTGTTTGCTTAAGATTTTCTTTATCGTTATTTCCATTGATTATTGCAATCTCCTTATAGACTTTAAGAACATGCGCCATTTTTATTTCAAATTTAGGATCTCGTTTTTCTAAATAATAACTAATCTTGTGAGGCTTAATGTTTCCTTGTGAAAGAATTTTATTCAAAACTCCATTGCCAATATTTGAAAGCATTGGATAACCGGCTTGTTTACAGTTTTCCCTAATGTGTTTTTTTAGCAAACTATACGTCCAAGTTTCGTGCGCATATCCCAAAGAATTTGGGGATTGACATGCTATTGATAAGACCCAACTCTTCGCGTCATCCGTTATCTTTGGTTTGAGCCCACGCCCAGGAAGATCTTTCAATGCCGTAAGCACGCCATAAGCTATAGCTTTGTTTAAACAACGTTCTACTAACGGACGGTTGGTATTTAGATTTCTTGCTATTGCCGTAATGGTGTTTTCTTCTATGTATTGCAATAGTATTTTTGCTCGCAATACTTCCCGTAATGGAGCTGTTCTACTCTTCGATATTTTCTTTAGTGTTTCCATTTCCGATGAACTAACATTTAGTTTTGGTTTGCTTGTTCTTCGCATCTTCGCATCATAATATTTGTTAATACTACTGCAAAGATACTGCTAAATATATTCTTTTGCAATGTTATTTTAAGAACATTATACTAGCGTCTCGTATTTAAATATTTCTTATTTCTAGTGTCTTCTTTCTAATCTTTATTTTTTGCTACTGATTTTAAACTTGTACTATATGTTGTTTAAGCTAACACGTGAGTAATTTAATCGTAAAATCGTTTGGCAATATCAAATGCATTTTTTATTTTAACAATAAAGAATATAAGAGGAAAAATCCGTATTTGAAATGCCGAAATTAACACCGGAACAATATAGCCAATTAAAAAAGGAGACTTACGAGCACCTTTACAGCGGGCGGCGTAAGTTGGCACTTGAAAATGCCAAGGTGATGTTTAGAAATCGCCCGGATGATAGCGAAGCGGCTATTTGTTTGGCATGGGCATTATTGGAAAACGGAGATCCTACGGATGCAATGGAATTTGCCAATCTTGCTGTCGAATTGGACGATTCCCCCCAGACGAAACTCTTCCGTGGTTTTATCCTTTCCAGAATGAGCATCTTCGAAGGTGCACTTGCGGATTTGGAGGAGGCGCTTACACAGCACAAAGAAATTTACGTTTGGTCGCTTTTCAATAAGGTCAGAGCTCTTGCCGGAATGCAACAGTTCGACAAAGCTATTTCTACAATTGGAGAGATAAAGAAAATTCAACCCGGCAAAGATGAAAAGACGGAATATTGTCTTGAATTACTAAAATATGCTCGTGAGGTTTCCGAGACTAAAGACATTGGGAATGAAGAAAAATGCTTAAAAACTTCGGAGGAAGCACTTCATAAAGGAGAATATTGGTTTACTTTTTATTGTTCCAAAATTCTTACCTACGGTTCCAAAGAAGATGAGATTATTAAAAAAGCTCACTTGCTTGAATTGAAATCCAGAATAAAACTCTACCAATATTACCCTGCTTTGAAATTGGCAAAAAAGATTAAAAAGCAGTTTAAAAATGACGAAGAATTTGAAAAGCTTTACAAGAGACTTCAGGATTACGCAGATTTAAAGTTCGATTTTTCTTTGGACGATTTGAACACCGAGCCGACTGCAGAGGTTCAGACTTCCACCAAAGTGGTAGAGGAAAAAACTGTTGAAACGGAAGAAGAAAAAAAGGAATTTAAATCAAATGCAATTTTTTATCCCAACGAGTACATTGAAGTTTTTTCGGCAAAAACTTTCGATTCGTCCTTGGAAAAAGAGAGCGGTAAACGAGAGTATTATTTCGTTTTTAATAAAACCGCCACTAAAATTATCGGTGTGGAAATAATTTTTAATAATCCTTATTATCAGATTGAAGATAAAGTTTTTAAAGGTAGAGCCGTTTGGTACTTGAACGACTTGGAAGTCGGAAGGAACGATTTCATTTTAGAGGTTAATCAAAATTGGGATGCCGTTATCTTTGCACAGATGTGGGGCGATGAGAACGGAACTATTTGGCAGATGGGTCAGGGACGCGTAGAGATTTACATCGAAGGTTTTAAGGTGTGCGATAAATTCTTCGGAATAGGTGCATCGGAATTAAAAGCCGAGGAACAGAAACCCACATCGGAAGCTTCGCCCTCAAGCAGCAGAGGGGAAATGAGAAAAACTTCATTAAGCGAAACAAAAGAGGAGATGCTTCCGCCACCCGAATCCATTGAGGATTTGCTTGAGGAACTCGATAAATTTATCGGATTGGAAAACATTAAGAAATCCGTTCGGGATTTTATTACTTACCTCGATTTTATTAAGGAAAGAAAGAAGAAGGGTTTTAAATCCGAAGAAACAATTTCTCTCCATTCTGTTTTTGTGGGTAATCCGGGTACGGGTAAAACTACGATTGCACGTTTAATGGGAAGACTTTTCCGGGCAATGGGAATTCTACCAAAGGGTCACGTGGTTGAAGTTGACCGCTCGGGATTGGTGGGGCAGTACATTGGTGAAACGGCACAGAAGACCGAGAAGGTTATTGAAGATGCAATGGGCGGAGTTCTCTTTATTGACGAGGCTTACGCTTTGGTTAAGAAAGGCGGGGGCGGGCAGGATTTTGGTCAGGAAGCGATAGACGTTCTACTGAAAAGGATGGAAGATAAACGCGGCGAATTTGTGGTGATTGCCGCAGGCTATCCCGAAGAGATGGAAACTTTTCTCAATTCCAATCCCGGACTTAAATCGAGATTTTCCAGAAGGTTTGAATTTGAGGACTACACACCCTACGAACTCTTTGCAATATTCGAGCTATTAATTGAATCGGAAGAATATTCAATCACAGACGATGCAGCGGAATTTTTGAAAAAAGAATTTATGCGGCTCTATCGCTCCCGTGATAAAAACTTCGGTAATGCTCGATTGGTGCGCAGAATTTTCGAGGAGGCAAAATTAGAACTGAGCAAACGCTTCATTAATTTACCTGAGGATGAAAAGTCCAATGAGGCGATGACCACTATTATCATTGATGATATTCAAGCCGTCCTTGCCGAGAAGGGGCAGAAAGAAATTCAAATTCCAATCGATGAGGAAATTTTACAGGAAGCACTGAACGAATTAAATAGCCTAACGGGTTTGGACTCGGTAAAAAAAGAGATTCACGATTTGGTAAAATTAGCCAGGTATTATCTGGACGAAGGTTTGGATATTAAAGAAAAATTTAGTTCTCATTATCTTTTCTTGGGCAACCCGGGAACGGGTAAAACGACAGTCGCAAGAATATTCGGCAAAATTTTCAGAGCACTTGGCATTCTGCCCAAAGGGCATCTCGTGGAAACCGACAGACGGGGATTGGTAGGGCAGTATGTGGGACAAACAGCTGAGAAGACTTCCGCATTAATCGACCGAGCTATTGGCGGGACACTCTTTATTGACGAGGCGTACGCACTTGTTAAAACTAACGGAGGTGGTAACGACTTCGGGAAGGAAGCGGTTGATACTTTACTTAAAAGAATGGAAGATGACAGAGGGAAATTCATTGTAATCGCAGCCGGTTACACCGATGAAATGAGAAAGTTTATCGAAAGCAATCCCGGTATTCAATCACGATTTACAAAGACAATTAATTTTGATGATTACAACCCTGACAACTTGATTGACATTACCGAAAATATTTTAGAGAAAGACGGACTAACGTTAAGCAAAGGGCTTAAAAAACGGTTGCACAAATACTACACGGAGCTTTACAGAAATAGGGATAAGAATTTCGGTAACGCAAGGATAGTAAGAAATTTAATTGAAAGTGCAAAGCAAAAAAGGTTAATTCGCTTGGCGGATTTACCACAGGAAGAACGCGCGAAAGAAGAAAATCAAGAATTGAAAATTGAGGACTTCGACGTTCTTGCCAAAGTGACAACCAAAGCCAAACGTTACGAACTTTCGGCTGACCCGGAAGGACTTAAGGAAGTATTCGATGAATTGAACAAGTTAACAGGACTCCGCTCGGTGAAAGAGTCGGTTAATAAATTAATTAACAGTCTTAAAGTTTCCAAGCTCCGAAAAGAAAGGGGATTGACGGTGATCGAAAAACCGTTGCATTCCGTTTTCTTAGGTAACCCCGGCACGGGCAAAACAACGGTTGCAAGATTGTTAAGTAGAATTTACAAGGAGCTGGGAATTCTTGAAAGGGGACATTTGGTTGAAGTTGACAGAGCTGATTTGGTAGCCGGCTACCAAGGGCAAACGGCAATCAAAACAAACGAAATTATTAACAAGGCATTGGGCGGAACGCTTTTTATTGATGAAGCTTACACACTTTCCCGCGGTGCTAACGACTTCGGACAGGAAGCAATAGACACATTGCTCAAAAGAATGGAAGACCACAA
>WFQV01000260.1 GCA_015486905.1 Melioribacteraceae bacterium
ATTATCTCGCCATTCGAAGAATCAAATAGCAGAGTTACAAAAGAGAATGCATTAAAACGAAATCAGTTAATAATAGATATTTCTGATGAACTTAAAATACCTTATATTTCTGAAAATGGGTTATTGTCTAAATTGCTAAAAGGGAAAAATACAATTGCCTTAAAAAAATTATAATCAATACAGTAAAGAAACGTGACTGCTCAGGGTAGATTCTTTGTCCTTCACGAAAAAAAAGTAGAATAAAATAAAGATTGTTTGTGGCTTTTTCGGAACGCTGTTAACTTACCACTTAAGACTCGTCACTTAAGACTTACCACTAATCAATCGTATTTCATTTGTTCTTGGTTCTTGGTGCTTTGTTCTTGGTTGAATAAAATTCGTGCATTCGTGGCTTTTTCAGAGACTGGCTATTTAAAACAGACCTTGCGCTCTTTGCGAAATTCCTTTGCGGTCTCTGCGTGGTAAAATATGACTTTTTCGCAGATTGTCCCCTCCCCCGCAACCTGCGGTGTCGGGAAGCAATCCACGCTACAAATCTTAGTCAATTCATTCGTGCATTCGTGGCTTTTCAGGACAGGACATTGCTTCAGGATCAATATCCGAAATTTTATTTCCTTGCCGTTGCAAAAATCCATTCTTCCGCAAATGAAGGAATGTAAACCTTGCGGTAGCTGACCTCTCTAAACAAATCTTTTAAAAGAGAGTCAACCAGTGCATACGTCTCCTTGTCGAACGCCGAACAGACCTGCATTGTAAGCAAACCGTCTTTCTTTAGTTTGCGTTTTATTTTTCCGAACAGTCGTTTCAGATATGTGGGTCTGGCAAGATGAGTGAACGTCTCGGGGTGCATTGTTAAATCGCTGATAATTGCATCGACGGCTTGCATCCTGTTCATATATTTATTTACATCCTCGTTTACTATTTCCGTGCGCGGGTCGTCAAAGGCTTTACCGCAAATTTTCTTTAAGTATTTTTTCGAAAGATCAATCACCATTCTGTCGATATCAATCAAAGTAACTTTTTTCGGTTTGAGCTTTAATAATTCTTTTAAGATTCCGCCGTCGCCCCCGCCGAAAATTGCAATATCTTTAAACCTTTCAGGTTCTGCCGAAATAGGACGCAATATTGCCTCATTGTAAATGTGTGCGTCGTATTCGGCAATTTGCAGATCTCGATCAAGGAAAAGCATCCTTCCAAAGGTATCGTTTTCAACGATGTCAATCCACTGGTAATCGGATTTGCCTTCGAACAGTTTTTTCTTAACATGGTATTTAATTTCGAAGTCGTAATCTGCTTCCGAGATAATCCAATTTTTGTCAATAATATCAATCGTGTTGCCGCGTTGCACTTCCACAATACGCACGAGTTCCGGTTTTAATTTTTTTTCGAGATGCTTCAAAAATTTTAATTGCTTCTTCGGGTCGGAACAGGTAAAAACATCAACCGAAGCACTCTCAGCCTCGGGGTAAGTGTGCATGCTAATGTGAGATTCGCTTATTATTGCCAATAAGGTAACTCCCACGGGGTCGAACTTGTGAGAAATTATTTTTCTGTATTTTAAACCGGACTGCTTAATTCCTTCCAACAAGAAATCTTCTAATTTGTTAGGAACATTCAAAAACTCCGTGTGGCAATTTACGAACTCTGCAATGTGATGAATTCCTAATGGGTTCATTTTTTGCTTTCCTTGAATTTTTAAATATTACAAATATCAGAATTCTTCCGTGAATTTTAAAACATGAATTATTACAAATGTTGATTATCTAAAAAAAAACGTACATATTACAAAGTTATTTTTTTCGGTTTTAATATATGGAGCCCATTATGATTAATTTAGATAGAAACGAAAACTTTTACGGGCCTGCCCCCCAATGCCTTGAAGCATTGAAAAACATCTCCAAACTAGATTTCAGCATTTATTCAAAGGCTTATCTTAGAGGTGTACAAAGTGTTTTGTCCGAGAGATTAGCAAAAGATTACGAACTTGAAGAAAGTCAAGTGATATTAGGTTACGGAGCTGAAGAGATTTTAAAATTGACTGTGCAAGCATATTTGAAAGATGGACAAAAATTAATGGTTCCCACTTACTCATGGTGGTATTACAAAAAGATAGCGGAGGAAGTAGGCGCCGGTAATGTTGAATATCCTTTAGTAAAGGAAGCAAACAGATTTACCTACGATGCGGACTCTTTCGTAGAACTTTACGAGGCTGAAAAACCGGGCGTTATATTTATCGCTTCGCCGAATAACCCCACGGGTAATTCAATTGAACCTGGGACCTTAAAAAGATTCCTTGACACCGCAAAAGATTCCGTGGTCTTGTTCGACGAGGCTTACGTCTTCGGTTACAATGCGGAAGAAAACAGGGAACTGCTTCGAAATTATCCGAACATCGTAATTGCAAGAACATTTTCCAAATATTATGCTCTTGCCGGTTTGCGCATTGGTTATGGACTTGTAGGCTCTAAGTTGAAAAAACTAATGGATTTTGCCCACCGGTATTTGGGCTTTAATTTTGTTTCCGAGCAAGTAGCACTTAAAGCATTGGATTCACAAGACTATTACGAACAGATTGCAAAAAAGATGCAAGCGGACAAAGAGCTTTATTACAGTGAGCTTGGTAAGCTTGAAGGTTTTACGGTTTTCCCTTCCGATGCAAATTTTATTCTCGTTGAAATTCCCAAAGAAATTAAGGAACCGTTGAAAAAATTCCTCTTGGACAGGGACATCGTTATTAAATTTATGAATGAGGAACTGCTAAACCACCATTTAAGAATCACAATCGGTACGCAGGAACAAAATCGTGCTGTTATTGCGGCGATTAAAGAATTCATGAACGGCAATGCCTAAACGCTGGTACGGTGAATATCTTAGCCTCTTAAAAAAAGTGGAGGCTGAGGAAGTATTGGATTTAATTTTCTACCGCCCTCTTGCTTTCCTTTTCGTAAAAGCAATCTACTACACTAATCTTACACCTAATCAAATAACTTTGCTTGCAATCCTGTGGGCATTGATTGGAACGTTGCTCTATCTTAAGGGACTGCTTATCTGGGCGGCTTTGTCTTTGGTACTCTATGATATATTCGACTGTGCAGACGGAATGCTGGCACGGCTTAAGAAAAACGGCACAGCCCTCGGGAGAGTAATTGACGGCTTCGGCGATTATATTTCCACAGCTGCAGTTTACTTTGCAATCGGCTTTGCTTTTGCCAATAAGACCGCAGACCCCTTATTTTATTGGGCTTTGACGGTGCTTGCTGCTGCAAGTAATATTTTCCACGCTGTTTTGCTCGATTATTACCGTAACAGATATTTAGACTACGCGTTCGACAGGAAACCTACATTGGGCGATGATTTGGAAGAGTACAAGCGGGAGTTCGAAAAATTAAAATCCAATCACGGGCATTGGCTTTCAAAATTACTTTACAAAATTTACTTCGGCTATTCAAGACTCCAAAGCAAGGTAGCCCCAGGCAAAAACAGGAAACAATTGAAAATTTTTGAAAAAAACAATTTTCTAAAAAGAAATGCGAAACTCATTAAACTGTGGACGTTTCTAGGCCCAACAACAGAATGGACTTTCCTCTGGATTAGTATTCTCATCGGTAGGATTGACATTTATTTGTGGGGGCTTATTACCGCTTTTAATTTTTATGCATTGTTGACCTACGTTTTTCAAATTTACACGGATTCAAAAACAATTAAGATTAACTAATGAAAGGAATAATTCTTGCCGCGGGAATTGCCTCCCGCCTCAGACCTCTTACCGACAACACACCCAAATGTTTACTAAAGGTTGGAGGCAAACCAATTCTCCAAAGAGCAATTGACAACCTTATTGAAAATTCAATTAACGATTTTGTAATTGTAACGGGTTACTTGAAAGAACAGATAGAAAAATTTATTAACGAAACTTACCCTTCTCTTAATGTTGAGTTTTTGTACAATGAGGATTTTGATTCGACGAACAACATCTATTCTTTGTGGTTAGCAAAGGAATCTTTGAAAAACAAAGATTTCATTTTATTCGACAGCGACATCATATTCGACGGGGAGATTGTTTCGCTCTTACTCTCAAGCGAATACGACAATTGCCTTGCATTAAAAACCGGGATAAATCTCGGGGATGAGGAAATTAAAGTAAAGGTTAACTCTGATAATTCGATTGTAGAAATAAGCAAGGAAGTCCCAACCGACATTGCGCTGGGCGAATCAATCGGGATTGAAAAATTTTCCAAAGAATTCGGAGAGAAATTGTTCGACATTCTCGACGAAATGATTTTGAATGAAGGTTTGAAAAATGTTTTTTACGAAGCGGCTTTTCAAAGGGCGATTAACTTCGGAGAGAAAATTTTTGCCGTGCCTGTAAAATATAAATTTTGTATTGAAATAGATTTTCGGCAGGATTTCGAAGAGGCGGAAAAAGCTCTTAAAAACAGTAAATTGTGAATAGTGTGTATTGCCCTGAAAAAAGTTAATAGAATAATAATAGCTTCATTCTTTTTTTGGTAATTTTATATTTTAAGTTTTCTGCTAATTTATTCAATTATTTCTTCCTTTAAAATGTAATATTTCTTACTTTATTTAATATATCTGTTAAATACAGCATATAGTACAACGACACGTAATATGTACATTGAGATGCTGGGGGCAAGCTAATAAACAAACATTTAATTGCAAC
>WFQV01000261.1 GCA_015486905.1 Melioribacteraceae bacterium
ACATGGATTTATTCAAATAAAAATTAAAAATGTCATTCATTACAACCCTGCAGAATGCGGTAGAAGCAATCTGTAGAATTATGAGCCAAAGCCGAATGTTTAACATATTGCATTGACAAAACTTCGGAGGAACACAAATAGATGCAAAAAAATATTTGTCCGAATTGTGGCAAAGAAGTTCCTGCTTACGAATACAAATGCCCGTATTGCGGAAGTTTTTTACGCGAACGTGTATTTAACATCGACCTTTGGGATACTATTTGGAAACTTTTTTATTCTCCGGTTGAAGCATTTAGGAAAATAGTTTTTGCCGAGCATAAAAATTACACAATCATTTTCTCAATTCTTTTTGGCATTAAATTTTTCCTTACTGTCGATTTAGCCACATTACTCTTCAAATTGAGAGGTGGTAATCTTCCCGATTTGCTAAAGGATTTGCTGATTTTCTCTTTGCTATTCGTTTTGACATTAATTTTGTTTTCTCTTTTTTTCAAAATTGCAGCAAAAATATTTAAAGAAGACCTGCGTTTTAAAGATTTTTATTCGATTTTAATATTTAGTTTTTCTCCTTTGGTTTTTGTCCTTTTCATTATTTTTCCATTTGAATACGCTTTGTTTGGAAATTATTGGTTTACCTTTAATCCCCCTCCTTTTATTTTAAGACCGGCAGCGGCTTATCTTTTAATTGGTGTTGAAGGATTATTAACATTTTGGTGTTTACTAAATTTGATTATCGGTCTGTCTTATTACTTCTCTTCGAAGGTTAAAGGGATAATTGCCGGCGGGATTTTGATTGGAGTTTTGTTTTATCTGACAATCAGTTCTCCATTCACTTTGTGAGAATAATTTTTCAGGATGTAATCTATTAAAATTCCGTAACGTAATCCGCGACCGCTGACGATTGTTTTGCTTGCTCCCAAAATATTTAAAATTACTTTGAGTATTATTGAACCCGCAAGAAGCACATCCTCTCTTCCCTTAACGAAAGGATGCTTTTTAAGTATTTGCTCCGGTCTCAATTTTGAAACGGAATTGACAAAAGTAGAAAGAGATTCGTAGCTAATTACGTAATTCTCTATTTTCATTTCATCGTAAAAGTCTAAATTTTGTTCAACAGCTGCAATAGTTGTAGGAGTTCCTGCAACTGAAATGATGTTACTATCTATAATATCAATAGATTGGAGGATTTCTTTAAATTCTAAAATTAAGTCTTCCTTTACTTGATTTAACGTGTTTGTTTCAACAGGGAATGAATGAAAATACTGCTCTGTTAGACTTACAGCGCCTATTGGAAAGCTCTTACGGTAAATTATTTGTTTCAAATTACCGTAAATAATCTCCGTGCTCCCTCCGCCAATGTCAATTACCACATTCCTTTCAGAGTTAGAATTAGAAGTACTACCCAAATAGGAAAGACGTGCTTCTTCTTCGCCTGCAATTACTTCGATGTTTATTCCGAATTTTTCTTTTACTTCTTTTATTATTTCATCCGAGTTTTTTGCCATTCTCATTGCATTTGTTGCTTTTGCAATTACTTTAGTACAGCCCCGCTTTTTGACTTCTTGTTTGTAGTATTTTAAAATATTAAAAAATTTTTCTAAGCTGTTTTGTGAAATAATACCTTCATTTTCCAAATTACGACTTAAACGAGGAATTTCATAGCGGTTTAAAATTGTAGTTAAAGAATAATTCTTAATGTTAAAATCCGCTATTAAAAGCAATACAGTATTAGAGCCGATGTCTATTGAAGATAATTTCATTTTTAAAATCACATCTAAAAGATTTTTTTACCAATAATTATTTTAATAAATTGAAATTTAATCCAATAATGTAATATTTTTAATAATGTAAATTAAATAATCTTAGTATCTTATTTCAAAAATGAAAATTAAAGAAAAAGAGTTTGAAAGTCTGTTAATGGATTTAAAATCCATTGCGCAAGAAATGGGTGCGAAAGTTCGTTTTGAAAGAGGAGATTTTAAGGGTGGTTATTGTATTGTAAAAGAATCTAAAATTATTGTAATAAACAAACTCTCTTCTCTTCAGAGAAAAGTAATTACTCTCGCTGCCGCTTTGAAGGAATTGGGAGTTGATGATGTTTATCTGCCTCCGAAATTAAGAGAGTTTATTGAAGAAATGGATGAGACAAAATGAAACAATCATGACTAAGTTTAAGACACTAAAGAGAATTATATTAATTATGAATGATGAATAGATGGCTGGATGAATGGATGGTTGCATAGTTGGATAAATGGATAAGTGGTTGGAATGAAAGATGCAATTTGTAAGCTCTATCACTTAAATAGCGATTCTAATTGTAGAAATAAGGAATGCACAAATAAAAGGAAGTTAGCTTGATTACAGGTTTAAAAACATTCGCGAAAATTCGTGTAATTAGCGGCTAAAAAATAAACAGATGAAAATTTTAATTATTAACGGACCTAATTTAAACATGCTCGGTAAAAGAGAGCCTTCCGATTACGGTGAATTGAATTTGAAAGGGATTGAGAAAATATTACAAGAAGAATTTCCAAGCGTTGAATTTGAATTTTTTCAATCCAACAAAGAAGGAGAGTTGATTGACAAAATTCAACAAGCCGCCGAAATATTTGACGGACTTGTAATAAATCCCGGTGGCTATGCTCATACGTCGGTTGCAATTAAAGATGCACTGGAACTGATTTCAATTCCTAAAATTGAGGTACACCTTTCACATCTGGCGAAAAGAGAAGATTACAGACAAAAGCTGTTAACGGCTCAGTCCTGCGACGGTTACATATCCGGTTTTAAAGAACAAAGTTACTTAGCAGCCGTGTACTTAATTTTATTACGAAATAAGTAATTTTTCTTACTATCACATGGCGGCAAGCCGCAATTATGAATGATGAACCTGCCTGCCGGTAGGCAAGTTTTGAATTTTGAATTAAGAGATTTACAGCAAAAATTTCTTGACAAAAAAACAAGGATTTAAACCGTAATACTATAATTAAAATTTATTTCTACCTTACAAAAACTATTATTAACTCATTTTCCCTCTGCGTTAAAAATCTTTGCGGGCTTTGCGTGGTACCATATTTCTCAACTTTTCCACGCAGAGAACGCAGAGAATTTCCGTAAAGTATATCACATGGCGGCAAGCCGCAATTATGAATGATGAACCTGCCTGCCCTGCCTACCGGCAGGCAGGCGGTAGGCAAGTTTTGAATTTTGAATTAAGAGCTTTACAGCAAAAATTTCTTGACAAAAAACAAAGATTTAAACCATAATACTATAATCTAAATAAGATAGCTGTTTTATTTAATTATTTGAATTAAATAAGTTAGGGAACTTGACTATTTTTAATTAATTAGTTAAATTAACTAAAATTAAAAAAACGGATTAAGTTTTGAGGGATTTCGGATTAAAAAAATTGTACTACTCAATTAGTGAAGTTAGCAAACTAACAGCGCTTGAACAATACATTTTACGCTACTGGGAAAATGAGTTCGAACAATTAAAGCCGGCTAAAAACAGAGCTGGTAACAGAATTTACACCAACAAGGATATTCAATTAATTTTAAAAATAAAAAAATTGCTTCGTGATGAAAAGTACACAATTGAAGGAGCAAAAAAAATATTAAACGGAATTAAAGAAACCAAAAATGTTGAAAATTCCAATGGCGGAAAAAGGGTCTCAAACGAAAGTTTAATTGAAGACAAAGAAGAAAATGTGAAAAGTTTAAAAGAAGACCTTGAAGAAATACGGAATTTTTTAGTAGATTTGCGTTCTAAATTATGAAAAATCGGAACGTGGCGCAGTCCGGTTAGCGTACTTGACTGGGGGTCAAGTGGTCGCGGGTTCAAATCCCGCCGTTCCGACAAAAATTAAAGCCCGGTTCAAACGCCGGGCTGTTTTAATTGTTAAAAAATCATTCCTCTTCGAGTTTAATTATTTTGTTCTATACAGTGTAAAATCGGAATTATTAAAGAAAATATAAATTTTAATTTTTTAAAAAATTAAATGAATACAAAACACAAAGTGATATTTGGGAATTCAATGAGTATGCTTGAAATAGCTGATGAAACATACATGACTAAGTTTAAGACACCCAAGTAAATGATTATTAATTATGAATTATGAATGTTGAATTATGAATGTAGAATTAATTTGGTAATGAATAATACGAAACGATAAAATTGATTGCATGGTTGGATGGCTGGATGATTGGATGGCTGATTGTTCTGTTATTTTTTGTTTAGAGGTTGAGGTTAAGGTTGAGACTTGTTACGGATTACCGAAAAACAAAGCGTTCAAAATAATTTTAACAAAGCTCTACATGAGCGACATTTCATTAACCCCGAGCTTCAGCTCGGGGTTAGGACGATAGAAAACATTAAAGTGTTTTGGCGCGATTTTTGGTTTTGCTCGTTTGGGGAAGATAAAAATCGTGACAAAACTTGGTAGAGAAATAATCA
>WFQV01000262.1 GCA_015486905.1 Melioribacteraceae bacterium
TCGGAGATGTGTATAAGAGACAGGAGTATTACAGCTTAAATCCTTGTTTTTTTGTCTGGAAATTTTGCATTGTAAAAATATCTAAACATAATATAAAATTAGAAATTAATAAAGAATATTTTTTCAAAATTCTAACTTCTAACTTCTAAATTGCGATTTATCGCGATAGGATTAAATTCTCGGATTATTTTACAAATATTGTTTTCTTCCATGACTACCTAACCAGAAAATTTTCGGGTGGACGGTCAATCTATGCGACATTGTTTTTAAGCATTTTATCGCATTTTTCACTTTCTTTATCTTTTCCAATCCAACCCCCTAAGCAATTTACATTACAACAATCCATCCCTGCAACCATCCGTGTCATCCGTGTTCTATTCTTCCCTCTCAGCGGAAATCATAATTCATCATAAAAAATCAGCGTCCTATCCAAGGCGAACATTATTCCGATAACTACAATTTTTATATTTTTGTTATTATCCATTTAAAACTTAAGAAGAAAACAAACAAGTGAAAATTTTCTATGACCCTTCCGCAATAGGAAAGTTTGTGTTTCCAAAAACATTTTGGGAGACAAGCAATAATAAAATATTGCTTACATTTGATGATGGCCCTAATCCGGCAACAACACCATTGATACTAAAAACATTAGACGAACTTAAACTCGTAGCGCTTTTCTTTGTCGTTGGTGAAAATGCAAAAAAATATTCCTCGCTTCTTAAGGAAATTATTTCTTCCGGCAACGAAATTGGGAATCACACTTTTAATCATACGGTTATTTCAAAGTTGAACAAGAAAGAATTGCGAGGACAAATTATTTCAACCAACGAAGCTGTTGAAGAAGCAGCCGGACGTCAATTAAAATATTTCCGTCCCCCAAAGGGAAGGATTAATTTCGGCCTCCAAAAAATTCTCAGTGAATTTGAAATGCACGATGTAATGTGGAATCTTTTGACCTACGATTACAAAAATGATTTAAATATTGTTAAATTTGCTCTCCGAAATTATTTAAAACCTGACTCAATTGTGGTAATGCACGACAATATTAAAAACAAAGAAATAATCGAATCGTCAATCCGTTTTGCGGTTGAAACCGCCGAAAACAAAGGACTAAAATTTGGAGAGCCGTCCGAATGTTTGAAGTAATATTCCTCATTGTTATTTCGGCATATTTTATTCAGACTGTTATTTTTACAATTGGAATGAAGAAAAAATATCCCCGATTACCGGAGGATGAATTACTCCCGGCAACGGTTGTTGTTGCCGCTAGAAATGAGGAAGGAAATATTCTCAACTGCTTGATATCCTTGGACAATCTGATTTACCCCGAAAGCAAATTGGAAATAATTATCGTTGACGATTACTCGGACGACGCAACTAATTCAATAGTTAGTAAGTTTATTGCCGGCAAACCGAAGTTTAAATTAATTCGACCCGAAAAGCAATTCGGTGAAGTAAAAGGCAAAGCGAATGCACTTGCAAATGCAATAGAAATTTCACAAGGCGAAATTATTTTAACGACCGATGCCGATTGTGTCGTTTCGCCTACGTGGGCAAAGACGTTGGCTTCTTACTATTACGACGAAAGTGTAGCAATGGTCTCCGGTTTTACAAATCAAACGAATTCAAGAGTCTTTGAAGGCATGCAGTCAGTTGATTCTGTTTTCCTCCTCTCTGCCGCTGCCGGCACAATGAATTTGGGTTACCCCATTAGCTGCATCGGGAATAATATGTCCTACCGTAAGTCGGTTTACTACGAAGTCGGCGGATACGCTGCAATACCTTTCAGCGTGACGGAAGATTTTATGCTTCTTAAAGCGTTCGATAAATTAAATAAGTACAAAATCATTTACCCTTTGGATGCCGGAGGGCTGGTAACTTCGCAAGCGTGTGTAGATTTAAAAATGCTTTACCGCCAGCGCAAACGTTGGGGCATAGGTGGTTTGGATGCCGATTTTAGAGGCTTTGCCGTAATGGCAAACGGTTGGCTGGCAAATCTCGGATTAGTCCTCGCACCCTTTTTCTTTTCAACTGATGTTTTGGTAATTTGGTTCTTTAAAATTTTTACGGATTATTTCTTTCTGCAAAACGTACACAAAAGTTTAAAATTAAAGATGAAATTCAAAGACTTTGTAGCCTTTCAAATTTATTACGTAATTTACGTAATAGTCTTGCCCTTTGTAGCTGTGTTTTCCAAAAAAGTAATTTGGAAGGAAAGGGAATTCGGTAAGGGACGTAGCGAATGAGAGCTAAAAACAGTTTCCTATTTTTAATTCTGATTACAGCCGTTTCGCTAAAAGCTCAAACGAGAGGTGAATTTTTCCCTAAAAATTTATTGGTTCAGCCGTTTGTGGCAAATATTTTCGAACCGCGCTTGGGTTTCGATTTTCACGCGCGGGAAAGCTCTTTGGAGCTTAACATTTCAAATTCAATTGAAATTTACAGATTTAAAAACGCTCTCGGTTTTTTTAGCTTTGGCGCGGATTTGTTTACCTTTACGCGTCTTCGGAGGGAAGCGAAATTTCATTTCCCTGTAGATGCGGTAGATTACCTCTTCGGTGTGAATTTTTCTTATTTGAAGAAGGAGGGAAATTTTATCCAAGGGTTTAGGTTAAGGTTTAGCCACATCAGCGCACATTTCGCCGACGGGCATTTCGACAATTACACTCACACCTGGCATGGTAACAGAACACCGATTGTTTACAGCCGTGAGTTTGTGGAACTCACACCCTTTCTCGGTTGGAATAATTTCCGCTTTTATTTAACCGTTGCTTACGTTTACCACATCGACCCTGACAAATTGGGGCGGGATTATTATCAGCTCGGTTTTGATTACCATTCGGGGAGGTCAATTTTTATTAAAAACTTAAGACCTTTCTTCGGTTACGATTTCAGATTGAACCATCTTGAAAATTATACGGGGAATCACTCATTGAAAGCCGGTTTGAAATTCGGTGAACCGCGTGGCAGGGGAATCTCCGTATTCTTAAATTACTTTAAAGGCAATAGTTTCCACGGCGAATATTACAATGTCAAACGAACATTTTTTTCAATCGGATTGAACCTGGATATTTAATGGACGAAAGAGATTTTTACAGAGAATATTTTACGCAACAAATTCCGCAGAAATCCGTTTGGTCGTCCTGGGTTGTTCACCTTTCTCTTTTTCTGCTAACTTTTATTACAACGGTAATCGCAGGAATGGAATGGACAACAGGCAAGATGGGTCCTTACGAATTTAACAATTTAAGCGTCGGTTTACCTTACGCCGTTGCCATTCTGTTTGTACTTTCTTGTCACGAGTTCGGGCATTACTTTGCCGCACGCTATCACAAGGTTAATGCTACTTTGCCTTATTACATTCCCTTCCCGCCGATTCCTTATTTCATTAATTTCGGTACAATGGGTGCGGTGATTAGAACTAAAGGGAGAATTAAAAGCAACAAAGCTATGTTCGATATCGGAGTAGCCGGTCCCATTGCGGGCTTTGTTGCAAGTCTTGCCGTTTTGATTTACGGCTTTGCAAATATGCCGGGTGTGGATTACATCTTAAAAATTCACCCCGATTTTTTTAGTCCCGATTTTGGTAAAGGTGCGCTGAACCTTAAATTCGGCAATACTTTACTGTTTGCTTTTTTAAGAGATGTGTTTACAAAGCCGGGTCAATTTATGCCGCCGATGTCGGAGATTTACCATTACCCTTATCTTTGCGTGGGTTGGTTCGGGCTTTTCGTAACGGCGATGAATATGTTGCCTGTGGGACAACTCGACGGCGGGCATATTGTCTATTCGATGTTCGGCGAGAAGGTTCATCAGCATTGGGCGGGTGTTACAATGCTTCTGCTCGCCTTCCTTGGCTTCGAAGGAATCTTTGAGAGCATTTTGAGCCTTAATTTGGAAATAGGTTGGAGCGGGTGGCTTTTCTGGGGATTGATTCTTTATTTCCTAATCAAAATAAAACATCCTCCCGTTGAACATTTCGAACCGTTGGGTAAAGGGAGAATGGCTTTGGGATATTTGAGCATATTTATTTTAATAATTTCATTTTCTCCGGCTCCGTTAGTTTTGTCAATGTAAAAAAAGGAAACGAAAAATGGAAATCTATTTGGTAATTCTTATTGTTCTTTTTATTCTTGCAATTTCGGATTTGGTTGTAGGCGTAGGAAACGATGCCGTTAATTTCCTTAATTCCGCGTTCGGATGCAGGGTAGCACCGAGGCACATTATTATTTTGGCTGCAAGTGTGGGCATTGTTGCCGGTACACTCTTTTCCAGCGGAATGATGGAAGTTGCACGTAAAGGCATTTTTAACCCGCAACATTTTTATTTCCCTGAACTGATGACAATTTTCCTTTCCGTAATGCTTACCGATATTATTATGCTGGATTTCTTTAACACTTACGGCTTGCCTACTTCCACAACGGTTTCCATTGTTTTTGAGTTACTTGGCTCGGCCTTTGCCGTTAGCATTATTAAAATAATCCACGCTTCGGAAGATATCGGAATGCTGGTTAAATACATTAACTCCAGCAAAGCAATTGCAATTATCGGCGGAATTTTACTCTCCATTGTTGTTGCTTTTACAGTCGCAATTATTGTTCAATTTTTTGTAAGACTTATTTTTACTTTCGATTACAAAAAGCGGTTAACCCGCTACGGTGGTATTTTCGGCGGAATTTCATTGACTGCAATTACGTTCTTCATTGTTGTCAAAGGTGCAAAGGGTGCGGCATTTATGAGTGCAGACACGAAGGCATGGATAATGAACAATGTCGGTATTTTAATGCTCTATTCCTTTATCGGCTGGACAATATTCTTTCAACTGCTCCATTTCCTTAAAGTAAATATTTTGAAAATAATTGTTCTTATAGGCACACTTGCACTTGCGCTGGCTTTTGCCGCTAACGATTTGGTTAACTTTATCGGTGTGCCTTTGGCAGGTTTGAATTCTTACCAAATAGCATTGCACAGTTCAAATCCCGACAGCTTGCTGATGGCTAAGTTGGCAGGGAAAATACACACCAATCCTTTACTATTGCTTGGCGCCGGTTTGATTATGATTGCCACACTTTACTACAGCAAAAAGGCAAGAGGCGTAATAAAAACTTCGGTTGACTTAGGCAGGCAGTACGAAGGCGACGAGCGTTTTCAATCCTCCACGCTTTCGAGGAATATCGTACGTGCAAGTATTGAGCTTGCCAACGGAATAAATGTTTTAATTCCCAAATCCTTTACCGGTTGGGTTAATAAAAGATTTCAAGGTTACAACCGTACCGTAACCGACGAGCGGGGGATCCCCATTTCATTTGATTTGATCAGAGCTTCGGTTAATTTGATTTTGGCAAGTATTTTAATTTCGATTGCCACTTCCTGGAAATTGCCGTTGTCAACTACGTACGTAACTTTTATGGTCGCAATGGGCACTTCTCTTTCGGACAAAGCCTGGGGGCGGGACAGTGCCGTTTACAGAATTAATGGTGTAATTACCGTAATAGGAGGTTGGTTTTTAACCGCTTTCATTGCGTTTACCGTGGCAGGCACTTTTGCCGTCATAATTTATTTCGGCAAATCGATTGCAATATTTGCTCTCGCTCTTCTAGCGGCTTACTTCGTTTACAAAAGTCACAAATATTACAATAAGGTTACGGAAGAAGAAACTGCCGGCGAAGAAGAATTAAAAATCGAATCCTCCACTTCGGCTTTCTCAACGTTGGAAAAATTAGATGCACGATTTAAAAAATTCTTCTCAATCATAGACAAATATTTTACATCATCAATTATTGCTTTTACGAAATATGACAGAACGAAGCTAAAGGAAAACAAGGACTCGATGAAGAAAATTAAAAAGTCTGCAAATAAAATTGTAAACGACATTATCTTTATTGTAAAAAATCTTTCCGAAAAAGAAGTTAAAAAAGGAAGACGTTACGGTAAGATTATGGGCGCTACGCAGGAAATATCTTACCTTGTCCGTAATACAATCGACAAATTATACGACCATATTAACAACAATCACCGCCCGCTTAATTCCCGAAGGAACAAAAATCTTATTCGGTTAAGCAAAGCGTTGGACGAACAAATCAAAAGCGTACTGAAATATTTCGACGATATTTCCACTTACGACGATTTTGTCCTGAAAACCGAAGCTGTAAATAACTTTTTACAGCAGTGCGACGAAGAGCAGGTCAACATACTCAGGAAGGAAGAGGAGAATTTTAGTACGCGCGGTACTTTGCTTTACCTCGATATCCTTACAACGGCTGAAAATCTTTCCGGTCAAATTTACCACTTGATTACGGTTTTGAACAAAAATTACATCTCCATGAAAAAGGATAAGGATCAGTAGAAAAGATGAAGTCTTTCATGTGATTTAAAACAATAAAGAATATTAAGCGTCAAATAATTCAAATTTAAAAAGATTATTATCTTATTTTTGCAACTTAAGAAAACGGAGAATTGCTAAGTGAGCATTAAAAAATTTTTAATTTTTATTTTTGTGGCTCTGTCCTTTCCCTTGTTTGCTCAGGAGCACGAAAGTATTCACCAATTGGATTACGAAAAATACGGCTTCAAGAAAAAGGATTTTTCAAACAAAGTTCCTGCGAATGTTAATATTATTCCTCTTAACAACTCGGTTAAGAGTAACCTTTCAACTATTGTCTTCGGTTACCTCCCGGATTGGGAATATGTGGGAAGCTCTTACAAATATTTACGTTACGATTTGTTAACGCACATTGCTTGCTTCGATTTTTCAATTAATAAGGACGGTTACATCTCAAATCCTTCCGCTTGGCCTTGGACGGATTTAATAAATGCTGCCCATAGTAAAGGTGTGAAAGTAATAATGACACTTGTAAGTTTCAACAAAGATGATATTCGAAATGTTCTAATCAACGGAACGGTAAAACAAAGGCTAATCGGTAATGTGATTGCAAAGTTAAGTGCTTACAGACTTGACGGTGTGAATGTTGATTTCGAAGGACTTTACTCGGCGGATAAAGGTTCGCGTATTAATAGTTTTTTAAAAGCTCTTACCGATTCCGTTCATTCGCATTTTCCGCACGGCGAAGTTTCCTTTGCCGCACCTTCCGTTAATTGGGGAGGGCATTGGGACTTCGACGGTTTGGCGGCTTCCTGCGATTATCTTTTTATTATGGGTTACGACTTTTACGGTCACTTCAGCGATTACAGCGGTCCTTCCGCACCTTTAACAGGCGATACTTACAACATCACCAATACAATCGTTACGCAGTACGCTTCCGTTGTTGCCAATCATCCCGAAAAACTGATTCTCGGTGTGCCTTACTATGGGTTACATTTCAAAACGGAAAGTTCGTATCCGAATTCAAAAGTGGTAAAATTTATTAGTTCTCCCCGTTTCCGTTCGGCACAGGCGCAAGCTCAAATTTACGGAAGAATTTGGTCCGACAAATACAAAACTCCCTGGTACAGATGGAACGACGGTTCGTGGAACCAAGTTTGGTACGACGATGATGTGAGCCTCGGTTTAAAATATGACCTCGCTGATTCGCACAATCTTAAAGGAATAGGAATGTGGGCTTTAGGTTACGACGGTGAACGGCAGGAGCTTTGGAATTTAATCGATATGCGATACGGCAGCGGTGTAATCCCGGCGCCAGGTGTACCAACTAATTTCAGAGTGCTTGCGGATACGGATTCAACGTTACGGCTTGAATTTGAAATTCCTTCACGGGCTACAAGTTTTATTGTTTGTATGAGTAAAGACGGAGTGCATTTCAATGACACCGCACGCGCGGTTGCAAACAATATTTTAGTCTCGGGGTTGTCGCCCGACACAGCATATTTCTTTAAGGTTGCGGCGGTTAATTCAACCGGGCGTTCCTCTTTCTCCGAAGTTTTAGGCGGTATTCCAGGCGATAGTGCAAAGGTAAATACATTAATTGTTAACGGTTTCGACAGAGTTGACAACACAACAAATACTTTCGATTTAATTAAAAAGTACAGAGTGCCCTTCCTTCAGATAGGAAGGAAATTTGCCTCGACTTGCAACGAAGCTATTTTCCACGGTAAGGTTTCGCTGCGTAATTACAAAAATGTTTTTTGGATTTTAATGGACGAAAGCACTGCGGACGAAACGTTTAATTCTCTCGAGCAGGATTCGGTTAAAAAGTTTTTGGATGCCGGCGGAAACCTATTCGTTTCCGGTTCCGAAATAGGATGGGACTTAGGTCGCAGTAGCTCAGGCAGTAATGATGTTTACTTTTACAATAATTATTTAAAAGCCTCTTACGTTAACGATGCACCTGAAGGGAAGCGAGCCACTTATTATTCGGTACAAGCTCTTTCCAACGGAATATTTAACGGCATTTCAAATTTTTATTTTGACAACGGTACCCACGGCACGATTGACGTTGATTGGCCGGATGCAATTCGTCCCGTAAACGGCGCACAGTCCGACCTTAAATTTGTGGGAGTAAGTACATCCAACGGTGTAGCGGGCATTTCTTACGTGGGTGATTTCCCGCACGGAACAACGCCGGGTAAGTTAGTTTATTTCTCATTCCCTTACGAAGCCGTTTACCCCGATTCCAAAAGGACGGAGATTCTTCAAAAAGTTTTTGACTTTTTCGATAAATCTACCGCAGTAGAAAATCAAAATGAAATAATTCCTAATGAATTTACACTTTACCAAAATTATCCGAACCCCTTCGGTTTGGGTGCCGGAGCTGATAATCCTTCCACAACTATTAGTTTCTCAATACCTTCGCACGGTGACGTTACGTTAAGAATTTTTAATATTTTGGGGCAGTTGGTTTTCCAAAAGGATTTTCCCGAAATAGGGAAAGGACTTCACAAATTCGTTTGGAACGGGGTTAATTCGTTTAACAGGGAAGTAAGCTCGGGTACATACATTGCCAGCGTTGAATTTAAAAATGCAACCGGAATTTCAGCTAAGAATATTAAGCTGATGTTGGTTAAGTAAAAATTTAATGTGGCAATGAAGGGGAAGTTTTTTAACATTATTATCTGCAGGTAGGCAGGTGATGAATTAATAATGCGTGAAGAGTAAATTGATTGGTTGGTTGGATGATTGGATGAATGATCCGACTTTGCCCTCTCTGTGCTCGGTGTTCGTTGCGAAAGATTTAATGATTTGATGATTGTTATTTTATTTTTTGATTAGAGACTGAGTTTAAGGTTAAGGTTGAGATTAAGGTTGAGACTTGCTGCCGATTACAGAAAAACAAAGTTTACAAAATAATTTTAACAAAGCTCCACATGAGCGACATTTCATTAACCCCGAGCTTTAGCTCGGAGGTAGGAAGAGAGAAAACACTAAAGTGTTTTGGCGCGATTTTTTGTTTTGCTCGTTTGGGGAAGATAAAAATCGTGACAAAACTTCGGAGGGAAATAATCAGATGAAAAAAGTTTTAATAATTGGCGGAGGATTTGCGGGACTTTCAGCCGCCGTTTTTCTTGCCAAAGAAAATTTCAAAGTCACACTAATCGAGGCATCTCCAAATCTCGGTGGAAGAGCACGCTCATTTTACTCCCATTCAATCGGCGAAAATGTGGACAACGGTCAGCATATTTTAATGGGATGTTATTCATCGACGTTAAAATTCCTCAAAACAATCAATGCCTTGAACAATTTCGAGAGGTTTAAAAACCTTGAGGTCCCTTTCATTGAAAAAGGAGGCAGGCAAACTTTTCTTAAAGTACGCTCCTTTTTCTACCCGTTAAATCTTGTCGCAGCGCTTTCCCGTTTTAATGCAGTCCCAATAAGAAAAAGGATTAAACTTTTTATTCCTTTCTTTTCCCTTCTGAGTCCTAACGAAAGTTCCGCCCCAAATCTTAGCAGTTGGCTCATTTCCCTTAAGCAAGATTCCGAATTACAAAAAGCCTTCTGGAATGTTTTGAGTGTCGGGGCAATGAACACCACTCCGGAATTTTCCGACGTTAAGGTCTTTAAAAATGTCCTTTCGCAAATGTTCTTAAGAGGCAACAAAGGTTTTAATTTTATTCTTCCCAAAAAGGGATTAACCGAAGCCTACGTTCTGCCGGCGAGAGATTTTATTATTTCGAGAGGCGGTAAAATTCTTCTTTCGGAAAGAGTCCTTTCGGTTGAAAAGACCGGTCAAAAAATTGCGAAGGTAATTACAAACAAAGCCGAATACTCCGATTTTAACTTTGTCGTTTCCTCAATCCCTTTTCCCTATGCAAATAAAATTTTTGGAACGGAATTTTACCCCGGATTAGCTGACAATTTTCACTATTCCCCTATTTTAAATTTGCACGTAAAATTAAAAAGCAATCCCCTTACCTGCAAATTTGCCGCTTTAATTGATTCCAAAATACACTGGGTTTTTAATCACGGGAATTACATCACACTCGTAACGAGTGCGGCGGAAAATTTAATTTCCAAAAGTAAAGAGGAGTTAAAGGAAATTCTTTTGGAAGAACTTCAAAACTACATTCCCCTTTTTTACAAGGAGTTGGTTGAAGGAATGGAAATCATTAAAGAAAAGAGAGCGACTTTCGTTCCCTCGGCAAATCTCGAACGACTCAGAAAAAAAATTCAAAGCCCGTTTGAAAACCTTATTCTTTCCGGGGATTGGACATACGCAGGTTTGCCCGCCACAATTGAAAGCGCCGTCCTCAGCGGAATTAGAAGCGCAGAAACCATCTTAACACGTAAATCGTAATGCCGGATTATGAATATTGAATTATGAACCTGCCTGCCGGTAGGCAAGTGTTTAATTAAATAATCCGTTAAAATCCTGTTGCAATCCGTGTCATCCGTGTTCTATCCCCTCCCCAATCAGAGGCAATCATAAGCCATCATGAAAAATCTGCGTCCTATCACTCGTCAATCATTGAGGTGGAAAAGTAAAGTTCATAAAAACAAAGTTGCAATCGAGAAATGGAAAAGTTAAATAGGGAAATGAGGATGTAAAAACCAAAGATAAAAACGGTTAGGCTATGCTCGTACATTCGTACATTATCTGTCATAATGATATTTACAACTGTATATTAATATCTCTTGGTCAATAACTTGGTAAACAAGTCTGTGTTCCCGGTCAATCCGTCTCGACCAAAA